>CABQJB010000011.1 GCA_902464195.1 uncultured Megasphaera sp. | reverse complement strand
GTTGGCATTCTTGAGGTCAAAGATGAGTTCGGCCAGGTCTTCGATGGAGTAAATATCGTGATGCGGCGGAGGCGAGATGAGGGCGACGCCTGTCGTAGCATGACGGGTCTTGGCGATATCCGGATAGACTTTATTGCCCGGCAGATGGCCGCCTTCGCCCGGTTTAGCCCCTTGGGAGCACTTGATCTGCAATTCATCGGCGTGGATGAGGTAGTCGCTGGTGACGCCGAAACGGGCCGATGCGACCTGTTTGATGCGGTCGTTCGTTTCCGTATCGAAACGGGCCGAGTCTTCGCCGCCTTCGCCGGTATTGCTCATGCCGCCCAGGCGGTTCATGGCCGTAGCGACACATTCATGGGCTTCCTTGCTGAGGGCGCCGTAACTCATGGCACCCGCGCGGAAGCGCTTGACGATGGAATCGACAGGTTCGACTTCTTCGATAGGGATGCTGCTGCCGGCAGGATATTCAAAGTCCAGGAGGTCGCGCAGGCGGAAAATGGTCTGACGGTTGACATGGTCGGCGTATTTTTTATACGTTGCGTAGTCGCCGGTCTGGACGGCTTTCTGCAGGAGCTGGACCGTTTCCGGGTCGATGATGTGCGGCTGGCCGCCCTTGTGGTACTGGTAGAAGTCGCCCCGTTCCAGTTTATCTCCCGTGCTGTACGCTTCTTGGTGGCGCAGGGCGTTTTCCTTGGCGATTTCAGCGATGCCCAGGCCTTCGATGCGGGACGGCGTGTTGCAGAAATATTTGTCGATCAGGTCCTGTTTGATGCCGACGGCTTCAAAAATCTGTGCGCCGTGGTAGCTGTGGACTGTCGAAATGCCCATCTTGGACATGACGGCCAGGATGCCTTTGACGGCGGCGTCGATGTAGTTCTGTTTGGCCGTTTCGTAATCGATTTTCTGGAGCTTCTTGTTGGCAATGAGTTCCTTGATGGATTCCAGGGCGATGTACGGGTTGATGGCCGTAATGCCGTAGCCGATGAGGGTACAGAAATGATGGACTTCGCGCGGTTCGCCCGATTCCAGGATGAGGCCGACGTCGGAGCGGACGGCCTTGTCGATGAGATAATGGTGCAGGGCTGCCGAGGCCAGGAGGGCCGGAATGGCGGCCATGCGCGAGTTGACGCCGCGGTCGGACAGGACGAGGATGTTGGCGCCGTTCTTGATGGCCTTCAAGGCATCGATGCAGAGCGATTCGATGGCCGTTTCCATGCCTTCAGAGCCGCTGTTGACGGGATAGAGCATGGACAGCGTAGCCGCCCGCAGTTTCGGCGTCATGAGGGACTTGATGACCGACATCTGTTCGTTGGTCAGAATCGGGCCTTTGAGGTACAAGGCTGCCGTCGACGCTTCGTTCGGTTCCATGATGTTGGCGACGTTGCCGGCCATGACAGCCGACGACATGACCGTCTTTTCGCGGACACCGTCGATAGCCGGGTTGGTGACTTGGGCGAAATTTTCCTTGAAGTAATCATAGAGGAGCTGAGGTTTATCGTTGAGGACGGCCAGGGGGACGTCGACGCCCATGGAGTCGATGGCGTGCTGGGCATCGCGGGCCATGGGCAGGATGACCTTGTCCATATCTTCCTGGGTATAGCCGAAGACTTTTTCCTGTTCCTTCAGGTCATAAGGGATGATGGCATCGCTGTTGGCGATGTTCTGGCCCGTCATGAGATCGTCGAGGTTGACGATGTGTTCTTTATACCATTCGTCGTAAGGGTGTTCCGTCGCGATTTCGTGCTTGATTTCGTCGTCGTCGATGATGCGCTGTTTCTGCGTATCGACGAGGAGCATCTTGCCCGGTTCCAGGCGGCCCTTGTAGAGGACGTCTTCCGGCGGGATGTTGACGACGCCGACTTCAGAACTTACGATGACCCGGTCGTCGCGGGTGACATAGTAACGGGCCGGACGCAGGCCGTTGCGGTCGAGCATGCCGCCGATGACCGTGCCGTCGCAGAAGCCGATGGCAGCCGGGCCGTCCCACGGTTCGAGCATGAAGTTGTGATAGCGGTAGAAATCGCGCTTTTCGTCGCTCATGAGCGGATCCCGTTCCCACGGTTCCGGAATCATCATCATCATGGCATGGGGCAGGGAATGGCCTGTCATGTACAGGTATTCCAGGCAGTTGTCGAACATGGACGAGTCGCTGCCCGTATCGTCGACGACGGGGAAGACTTTTTCCATGTCCGGGAAGAAGTCCGATTTCGATTTGCCTTCACGGGCGTTGAGCCAGTTGATGTTGCCCTGGATGGTGTTGATTTCCCCGTTGTGGACGATGTAGCGGTTCGGATGGGCCCGGGCCCAGCTGGGGAAGGTATTGGTACTGAAACGGGAATGGATGAGGGCCATGGACGTGACGAAATCCAGGTCCGACAGGTCGAGGAAGAAGTGGCGCAGCTGCATGGACGTCAGCATGCCTTTATAGACGATGGTCTTCGACGACAGGCTGGCGATGTAGAAGTCCGTGCCGTTCTTCTGGCTTTCCGGGACGATGGCTTTTTCTGCCAGCTTGCGGATGATGTATAATTTCCGTTCAAAGTCCATCTGGGTCTTCATGGTCGGGTCCTTGCGGATGAAGACCTGAAGGAAATGGGGACACGTCTGTTTGGCAATGTTGCCGATCAGGCTTTCATCGACAGGGACATCGCGCCAGCCGAGGATGGACAGGCCTTCGGAACGGACGATGTCTTCAAAGGCTTCCATCTGTTTATGACGGAATGTTTCGTAACGGTGGGCAAAAATCATGCCGACGCCGTATTCGCCTTCGTCGGGAAGGGAAAAGCCCAGGACTTCACATTCGCGCTTGAAGAACTGGTGCGGAATCTGGACCAGGATGCCGGCGCCGTCGCCACTGTTGGCGTCAGCCCCTTCGGCACCGCGGTGACGGAGGTTTTCCAGGATCGTCAGGGCATCGTCGATGATGCCGTATGATTTTTTCCCTTTTATATTGGCAACGATACCGATGCCGCAGGCATCGTGTTCATAAGACGGATCGTACAGGCCTTGCGGGCGCGGCAGATCGCGCATTTCTTTATTCATACGTAATCCCCCTTTGGGTATACAAAAACGAGCCGTCACTGTATGAGAGAGAAGGCTCGTATATACTGTGGTGTACCTATGATTATAAACAATTTGTGAAGTCGATGCAATGATTTTTCTGAATGTTTTTGCTGAAACGCCGACAATTTTAATGTAAAAATCGAATTTTACCGATTTTTTAAAGGAATTATCGAGAAAAACGTGTGAACTGTTCCCGAAAAAGACTGGCTCCGCCGTTGGCCGGGTGGCGCATGGCGATGGCCGGGAAGCCGGCATTCTGCAAGGTTTCTGCTGACTTCCTGCCGATGGCGGCCAGGCGTATATCCGGCTGGCAGTGGCTCAGCAGAGCTTTGGCGTACACGAGGCCGTCGGCCAGTTCACTGTCCGTCGGCGTGCGGTTGGAAAAGGGCGAAGCCTTGTGAGGATGGAAGGGGAAGATATTCCATAATAAGACGTCGCGCGGGTCCAGGCCGTTGTCGACGATGGCTCCCCAGACGTAGGTATCTGTCGGCTCGTTCATGCCTTTTTCCCGCTGAGGACGGCTGGTCATGAAGGCGCTGTCGGGCCGGCTCGTGCGCTGGCCGCGGTGGCCCAGGATGACGTCAGCATGTATCTGTTTGTGTTCGTCCAGGAGCATGCGTTCGCAGGTAATGGGGATGCCTGTGAAGCGGCAGCCCTGGTATCCGGCGGCTTCGGCGATGAGGACGATGCGGGCCCGGGTCAGGCGGGGCGCCAAATATTCCCGCAGCTGCTGGCAGCGGATGGCTGGCGCGTCCGGACTGATGTCGCAGGAGACGTCATATTCGGACCAGGGATTGAATACGCCGGGATGATGGTAGGCACAGAGTTTGTCGATGAGTTCTTCCATGGAAAATCCTCCTATCCTAAGGGCTGGGCTTGAAGATATAATACGGGCCGATCCGGCCTACTTTCCGGGTCAGGCTGAAAAATTCCGAGGCTTTATAATCTTTATATTTCCCTTCCGGGACGACGAGGGTCAGGTTCTGGTGCTGATTCAGGCTGGATAACACCTGGTCTTCGGAAGCTGTCGGGTAGACGTGTTTCTTAGCCCATACGGCATCGCGCTGGAGCCGGTCATTTTCGTCGTAGTCGGCCGGTGCCGTCCAGTATGCCGTCTGTCCCGTATAATAAGGATAGGACGTGCGGTACTCTTCAAAGAAATAGACCGGGGCCGCATCGTTCAGGACGGTCAGGGATTGGGCGGACCGGTATTGATAAAAGGGGACCAGGACCTGGAAGGTCACGATCAGGTAGGTGATGACTGTCGTCGTAATCAGGAAGAAGGGCAGGGCCAGATAGGCTTTCTGCCACCACGCCAGCCAGGTCAGGATAGCCATGATGGCCAGGAATACCGTCAGCAGCAACAGGCCTTGGACGGGGAAAGGCGCTTTATCCGCAAAGGCCACCAATACGGCGAAGAGCAGGCTGTAGACGGAGGCCGGGATGAGGGCTGCCAGCCAGGCATAGCGGGCGTCCTCGTCGAGCCAGGCCTGCATCGTGCGGGCGCCCAGGTATAAGAGAGGCCAGTTGGCGATATAGGCATAGGTCGGGTATTTCGTTGCCATGAGGCTGTAGAACAGGATTGTCCCGAGGGCCCAGATAGCCATGAAGACATACTCATCGTGATGACTGCGCCGCCGCCACAGGCCGTAGAGGCAGGGGCCGGTCCAGGGCAGGAGACTGACCGGGACGAGGACGAGGTAGTAATACCAGACGTCGTATTCGGGATGTTCCGATACGGTCGCCCGGACGACGTTGTTGAAGCCCAGCAGGCCATCGATGAAATCCATGCCATGGCGGCTGTACATGGGGCCATACCAGCTCAGGCAGAGGAGCAGGAAGAGCACGATGCCTGCCGGCGGGAACAGCCTTTTAAGGTAATCGGGCCGGCGCTGGATGGCGGTAAAGAGAAGCAGGAACAGGCCGGGCAGGACCAGGCCGACCGGGCCCTTGGTCAGGACGGCACCGGCAGCCATGACGTAAGCCCCTGTCATATAGCCTTTCTTCCCTTCTGTCAGGCCGATATAGGCGAAAAACAAGGTAGCGCCGCTGAAGAAATACAAGGGCTGGTCAGTGATGACGGAGCGGCTGACGAACCAGAAAATCAGGGATGTCACGGTCATGGCGGCGAAGAGGATGGCTGTCGTGCGGCGGCCCGTCTGGCGCAGGGCGAACCAGGCAGCCAGGGTGCAGGAAGCGGTGCCGAAGAGGACAGCTGGCAAGCGGGCTGCCAGATCCGTCGTCCCCAGGAGGCTGTAAGACAGGCTCAGGAGCCAGTACAGGAAAATGGGCTTATCATACCAGTACGTGCCGTAAATCTGCGGGGACAGCCAGTCGCCGCTGCGGACCATTTCCAGTGCCGTCAGGGCGTAATTCGATTCGACCGGATCCGTGACGGCCAGCTGAGATATGCCGACGGCCAGGAAAAGGAAAGCTGCCACGAAGATGATGGTCAGGAATGTGCGCTGTTTCATGGGGACACCTCCTAAGGATGGTTGATGAGGATGACTTGTGTCGGCGTTTCGGCGGCGATGCCGAAGCGGTCAATCAATTGCTGGGATTTGGCCAGCTTATGGAAGGTCGATTTCGACATGACCAGGAAAATCTTATCCTTCTCTGCGAGCAATTCTTCCAGGTCCGGGTCCTTGACGGGGTCCCATTCCGTTCCGTACATGCCGCTGTAATAGGCGATGCCCGGGCGCAGGAATTTTTCGATATAGAGTGGGGAATGGCCGTCATAGACATCCGGCAGGATCTGGGCTGTCTCGTAAGATGTGACGTGGCCTTTGAACTGGGGGATGATGAAGCCGAAAGCCGCCCAGGAGAAACAGACCATCATCACGATGCCTGCTACGAAAGCCGACCAGTAGCGGCGGCGCCACAGACACCAGGCCGGGAGGAATAATGCCGCTGCCAGCAGGCCCGAACCCCAGGCGATGGCCGGTCGGAAAAAGGCGGCGTTTTCGTGGAGCGGGATGGCATTGCTGGCGAGCAGCAGCAGGCCCAGGATATAGAAGGATACCAGTAAGGGCCGCGAAAATTTCCGCTCGATATAGCAGCGGTACCAGTACCAGCCCAACAGATATGCCGTCGGCGGGAACATCGGGGCGATATACGTGACCAGCTGGGTCTTGGAGAGGGAGAAGAAGACGAAGATAAAGGCCGCCCAGACGAAGCAGAACCGGAGTATGTCGCGGAAGGGGTCCCGCTTGTGGAACAGCCGCCGGATTGTTGGGAACAGGGCCGCCGTCCAGGGCATCATGGCGGCGAAGAGGATGGGGATGAAGAAGAATAGGCTGTTCTGTCCCGGATGTTCCGGCGCCGCGAAGCGGGTGATGTTGTGATAGCCGATGAAGGTGTCCAGGAAGACTTCGCCGTGGACCCGGTACATGAGGATATACCAGGGGAGGCCGACCAGGAAGGCCAGCAGGATGCCCTGGGGAATCTTCATATGCTTCAAGAGCGGCCACTGCCGCGTCCAGGCCAGATAAATGAGCATGATGAGCGCCGGGAACGCGTAGCCGACAGGGCCTTTGGCCAGGAGCGACAGGCCGCAGAAGATATAGGCTATATAATACTTTTTACGGTAAAAGGAAACCATGGTCACGGTCAGGGTGAACATGAGGGTCATGTCCGTGACGGCAGCCTTGCCGATATACATGAAGCCGGCACTGGTCACCAGGAACAGGGCCGACAGGAAGGCGATGGGTTTATTGAATAATTCCTTCCCCTGGACGTAGACGTACATCGTCGTCGCCATGGCCATGATGACACTGGGCAGGCGGGATGCGATGTCAGAGACGCCGAAAAAGCTGTACGACAGCATTTCCAGCCAGTAGAAGAGCGGCGGTTTATCGTACCAGTACTGGCCGAAGATGCGCGGTGACAGCCAATCCCCGGCCAGAAGCATTTCCCGCGCCGTTTCGCCGTAGACCGGTTCGTCCGGGTCCATGAGCGGGGCAGCACCTAAAAATGGCAGCAAGATCATTGCTGCCACTAAGGCGACGGTCAGGCCGTAACGATGTGTTAAGAACCATTGTTTCATGCTGCATTTCTCCGGCGGCGTCTATGCCATACGAATACGACGGTGGCGACGACACAGACGGCGATGACGGCCATGAGGAAGATGTGGTTGTACTGTATGAGGTCCCGCCAGTGACTGCCCAGGAGGGAGCCGGCCCATACGAGGAGCAGCGTCCAGGGGATGGTGCCGATGACGGTGAAGATGGCGAATTTCCAGAAAGGATAGCGGGCGACGCCGGCCGGGAAGGAAATGAACGTGCGGACGCCGGGCAGGCAGCGGCAGATGATGACGGCAATGCCGCCGTACTTGTTGAACAAGTCTTCGGCCATGCGGAATTTACGTTCGTTGAAGAAGATGTATTTGCCATACTTTAACAAGAGCGGCCGGCCGCCATAAGAGCCGAGCCAGTAACTGATGACCGAGCCGACGAGGCCGGCGACGCAGGCTACGGCAAAGGTCGTCCAGAATGAAAAGATTTGCTGGGAAATGAGGAAGCCTGCAAATCCGAGTACGACTTCACTGGGGATGGGGATATTGGCGTTTTCCAATGCCATTGCCACGAACATCGCGATGTAGCCGTACGATTCCATGAGTTGTAATAATGTATCCAAGTAGGCACACTCCTTATCGATAATGTAAAGAAACAAACTTGCTATCTATCATAGCACAGATGGCCTGCCGGGGCTAGTGTCCGCCAGCTATTATCCCTTGCTTTTAAAGCATGGGATGTGGAACAGGGCGTAACGGCAGAGCAGATAGCCGTAGATGGCCAGGACCAGGGCCGTAATGACGACCTTGAGCCATACGGCGACGGCCAGGGGCTGTAAGAACCACATCGAATGGATGATGATCGGTTCGCTGACGAAGAACAGGCCGTAGGAAATGCGGTGCAGCGTGTGGGACCAGGCCGAGTGCTTATCGAACTGCTGATGGAACCAGGCCGTCAGGCCAAGGACGGCGGCGACGAGCAGTAAAGCCGGCGTCAGCGCTGTCAGGATAGAGGCTCCCTTGCCGGGCATCCAGGCGGCATAGACGCCGACCATGATGGCGAAGCCGAAGAGGCTGCTGCTTTTAGGCTGATAGCCAGACGGCGTGAACCAGCGATGGCGGAAGGCGTAGACCCCCAGGGCAAAGGCAAAGAGGGACAGGACCAGCCAGTCCGGGCGGATCCGGGCGATGTAAGGGATGGCCAGGGACTGAGGCAGGAAGGCCTGACAGAGGAAGAGGGCGGCTGCCAGCAAGACGAGGAAGACCAGCAGGAAAAGAACCGATGGCTTCGAGGCGATGCGGTGCTGCAAGACCTTATGGTTGACATGCTTGATCAGGGACAAGCCGGCAAAGAGCAGGAAGAGCCAGAGCAGGACCCATGACGTGACCGGCAGGGCTGATGTAACCAGCTGTTCTTCGATGCCGAAGAGGGCTAAGACGAGGCCCGGCCAGCCCAGGCGTTTCCATTTATCTTTCAAGAAGAACGATATCGTGCGGATGCGCAGGGCCGAAGCCCCGAAGTAGGCACTGATGAAGAAGACGATGGAAATGGCGACGACGGCACTCTCTTCGTAAAAGGCTGTCCAGGATTGTAGCAATAAAGCGGCCAGCGTCAATACGACGGCGGCACTGCGCAGATTATCAAAGCAAATGAAGCGGTTCATGATCATGACCTTCTTTCTCCGATGCGGGGAGAACATTTTGCTTGTTCTCTGCTGCATCTATATACTATAATACCATTATAACGTTTTCTTAACGGATGTAAAAATTATTTTGAAAGAAGTTGAGCCTCTATGATTTCTACGGAAGACAGCATCATCCGCCTGATTATGGCCCTCATCCTGGGCGGACTCATCGGTTATGAACGACAGGCCCAGAGCAAGTCGGCAGGCTTCAGGACACATACCCTGGTCTGTGTCGGCTCCTGTCTGTGCATGATCATATCTATCAATATTGCCATGGATTATTACTTCACCTTTGGCTATAATAACTCCGACCCGGAACGGATTGCAGCTCAGGTCGTATCCGGCGTCGGCTTCATCGGGGCCGGTACGATCCTGGCCAGCCAGAAAGACCGCAGCGTCCGCGGCCTGACGACGGCTGCCGGCTTATGGGCCGTATCGGCCATCGGCCTCGTCGTCGGTGCCGGCTATCTCGTCATAGCCTGTGTGGCGACGGCGCTGATTTTCCTGGTCCTGACCGTCTTCGTCCGCCTCGATGCCCGCCTGGAAGGGCGCTTCCGCAAGCGCTATGCCATGCACCTGGTCATGAAGAACAACATCGGCCAGGCCCGGAAACTTTCGACTTTTATCCATGACCACCACATGCATATCAAGACCTTCCATTCCCATAATGATGACGATGCACCCTTGGCCGACATCGACCTGGAACTGACGGCGGCTCATTACATGGATGAAACGGAAATCGTCAGCCAGCTCCTGGCCATGAAGGGCATCAAACAGGCGACGTTCCACGTCGATGCCGGTGCCAGACACGACAGCGAAGACCACAAATGAATGTTGTATACAATATTCTTGCTGTGTATACAGTATTTTAGGCTTTTCGCTATATAAAAACTCTTTTCACAGTGCTATAATGTAGGACGTCAGGACATTTGGAGAGAACAAGTGTCCACTAAACGCGAACTATTATGCAGAGAGGGGTTTTTTACGATGACGATTATGGCAGCAGCAAGCAGAGAAGGTAAGACATTACGTGACGTGGTATTCGCCGCTGGAGCGGCAGCCCGGGAAGCGGCAGCGCAGTACGGGGCGGATAAGGTCGTCAATGCGACCGTCGGCTGTTATGCCGGCGACGATGAAAAACTGGCTTGCCTGCCTGTGGTAGAACAATTATACCGCTCTCTGCCTATGAGCGATTTCATTACCTATGCACCGCCGCTGGGCCTGGAAGGCTATCGCCAGGCCGTCATCGACGAAACCTTTGAAGGCTGTCGTCCCGATGGCTATGTCGATGCTGTGGCTACGTCCGGTGGTACCGGTGCCATCCATATCGCCATTGCCAACTATTCAGAAGTCGGCGATGCCGTACTGACGACGGACTGGCGCTGGAACATTTATGACTGCCTGTGCCAGGAAATCGGCCGCGACCTGCACACCTTCTCGATGATGGACGACCAGGGCCATTTCAATACGGCTGCGTTCTCGGCTGCCGTTTCCAACATCCTGCGCCGCCAGGATTCGCTGCTCATCATCCTCAACACGCCGGCCAACAACCCGACGGGCTTTGCCCTGTCCGATGCGGAATGGGCCGATGTCCTCGAAGTCTGCCGCCTCCATGAAAAGAATGGCAAGCGCATCAGTATCCTCGTCGATATCGCCTATATTGCCTATGCCGGGGAAAAGGACCGCGTTCGCTCGTTCATGAGACAATTCGCCGGCCTTCCGGAACACATCTTTACCATGTTCGCCTTCAGCATGTCCAAAGGCTATACCATGTATGGCCAGCGCGCCGGCGCTCTCGTCGGCTTGTCGTCGAGCAAAGCCGTTATCGAAGAGTTCGCCAATCTGGGCAAATATTCGGCCCGCACGGCCTGGTCGAACATCAACCGCGCGGCCATGACGCTCCTGACCAAGATCCGCAGCGACCGCGACCTCATGGCCCAGCTCGAATTGGAACGCATGAGTTTTGCCAAGAGCCTGCGCCGCCGTGCCGACATCTTCACCTATGAAGCCGACCGCTGCGGCCTGCCGTATGTGCCCTATAAAGGCGGCTTCTTCATCTCCATTCCGACGCAGCAATCGGCTGCCGTCTGTCAGGCATTGGAAGCCGACCTGGTCTTTGCCGGTCCCCTGGCCCAGGGCGTCCGCCTCGGCGTCTGCTCCATCCCGGAAATCAAGATGCAGGGCCTGGCCGCCATCGTAAAGAAAGCCCTCGACCGCATAGAAGGAAGAACCGACCTCCTCGTAGCCGGGAAATGAGTTAAAATGTTGGTGGCTCGTGGCTAGTGGCTCGTGGCTAGTGGCTAGTGGCTAGTGGCTAGTGGCTAGCCCTTATAGGGGAGCTGTCAGCGAAGCTGACTGAGAGGTTTACCAGTTAATTCAAAGCATTCACTACAAACTACAAACTGCAAACTTAATACTCAAAACGGACTTGTCGCCTATGCGACAAGCCCGTTTTTTATTTGCAAATTCCTATCATAACCTGTATAATGGATGTATAAGCTTTTTATTATATACTACTTGAACGAAATTGTAAAGTTTTTTGAGAAAAAAGACTCGGGCTACAGTGAGGACAGGAGGATGCTACATGGATGGACTAGATCGGTTTATGGGTTGCATGTTTGGCGGTGCCGTAGGCGACGCTTTGGGGTTTGTCATTGAATTCGACGATTTGAAGACGATTCATAAGAAATACGGCCCTTATGGATTGCGCACTGTTTTAAAATCGGCTAAAAATGGCAATAAGAGCCTTATCTCAGACGATACGCAGCTGGCGTTGTTCACGGCTGACGGCATGCTCTGGGCCGACCACGACGGATTGGAACCTTCAGATGGCCTGTACCGGGCGTATATGCGCTGGTATTATACGCAGACTGAACGAATCATCCATCCGGAACAGGAAAAATGGATGAAGCGCCAGCCTCATGAAGTCGATTTCGACTACGACATCATGGGGGAAGAGGCCCTTTTTGCCCGCCGCTCTCCGGGCAAGACCTGCCTGACGTCGCTGGCGTCGGGGAAGAAATTGACCCGTCAGGAACCGCTGAACCACAGTTGCGGCAGCAGTACGGTCATGCGGGCTGCGCCTATCGGCCTGTTTTATGCCGGCGACCCGGAAAAAGCCTTTACCGTCGGCTGCCAGGCAGCCAGCCTGACTCACGGCAGTCCGGAAGCCTATTTATCGACGGCCACGCTGAGTGCCATGATCGCCTCGCTGGCGGCCGGCAAGGAAATCAGCGCTGCCCTGGGAGGGGCCCTGCGCATCCTCCAGGCTGATCCGGAAGGGACGCCGCTCATGAAGACTATCCTGCGGGCTGTCGACGAAGCCGTCACCGACCGCAACCCGGTTCGCTCCATGAAGAAGCTGGGATTAGGCAAGAAGGCTGATGAAGCCCTGTCCCTGGCCGTATACTGCGTTCTCAAAACGGGCCATCTGAAAGACGCCGTCCTCATGGCTTGCAACCAGGATGGCGACAGCGATACGTGCGGCGCCATCTGCGGCAATATCATGGGTACCCAGGATGGGGTCCAGGCTATCCCCAAGAGCTGGCGCGGCAATTTGGAATGTGACGATTTGATCCGCAAGCTGTCGCAGTGCCTGTACGACCATCATCAGACGTCCCAGGAAGACGGCGAAGCGGTCAGCCACTAGCACTCTCCGGCTGGGGCCTGGCGTTTCCCTCTTGACATTATGCCTGTATTCCATATAATGAAGTATATTAATTTTTTGGCATCGTGACGATGCCGGATCGGGGGAACGAGGATGATTGAATCGATTGACCGGGCCCTGGCCGTTTTACAGCTTTTTTTAAAGGAAGAAAGGCCCCTCAGTGTGACCCGTATCAGCAAGCTGATGGACCTTCATAAGAGTACTGTCAGCCGCACTATGGATACGCTGGAGCGCCGCGGCTTTGTCCAGAAAGACAGCGAAACAGGGAAATACTGGCTGGGGCTCCAGGTCTATGCCCTGGGGATGCTCTTCCGGGAAAAGGATGCCTTCCCTAAAGTTGCCTATCCGTATGCCAAGGCTCTGTCCCTGCAGTGCAATGAAGGGGTCCATATTACGACCTTTGCCCATAATGGGGCTTCCTATCCGCAGCACATCATTTTAGAGAAGATCAAGTCGCCCAGGACGATTGATACGGCACCGCCTATCGGTGCCGTCCGTCCGGCGTATTGCTCGGCCTCGGGCAAGTGCCTCTTGGCTTTTTCACCGGAATACCTGCACACTTATACGGGCTGCACGCTGCAGAAGTTTACGGAATATACCGTGACCGACTGGAGCGACCTGCTCCAGGAACTGGAGAAGATCCGCTGCCGGGGTTATGCCGTGGAACGGGAGGAAGTCGAACTCGGCATGGCATGCATTGCCGCGCCCATTTTCCATCATGGAATCATTACGGCGGCTATCAGTGTATCCGGGCCGGCAGACCGGCTAACGGCGGAAGAACGGGACCTGGCCATCGAAGCTGTCAAAAAGACGGCGGCCGACATTAGCCGGGCTTTAGATTCAAAGGAAATGTAAGGATTTCTTTAGAAAAATAAAATAATGTTTATGGTGAATTGTTTGGTATAAAAATTATGCAAAATGGGAATACGCAACATGCATTTGCAGAAATGGACTTTTATGGTACAATAAGCGTGGATACTACATTCGGGTCACAAGATTGTCTGCTGTGAGGTGAAAAAATACTTTCCTTTCCATCTTACTGCAGTGTGGGAACAGCTTGGGATCTTATCCACGATTCGAGGCGAAAAAAGAATGAAAACAACAATCAGCATGGCCGCAACGACTGTACCGCGTGTGGTCCACCCGTATAAGACACGGAACGGCGGCGCTACCGTCACAGTTTTCGTGCCCTATAATTGTCACAACCATTGCCCGTTCTGCATCAACAAGGCGGAATATGAAGATATGACGGGTTTTTCTGAAGAAGCCATCTGCCAGAGCATCCGCCTGATGGACAGCTTGACGCCGTTCTGTGATTTCGTATTCACTGGCGGTGAACCTTTTGCCAATATGGAATCGCTGCAGCGCATGCTGGACTGTATTCCTGTGACACATAAGGTATATATCAATACGACGTTGCCCGTCTTTGAGAATCAGTCAGAAGACGACATCGTCGCTTTTACGGAACGCAACCGTCATAAGATCACCTGCATCAACGTATCGCGCCATATGCAGCACTATGTACAGGAATCGAATGATGGCCTCCTGAGCCGCCTGGCTGTTCCGTTCCGCATCAACTGCGTATTGTACAAGAAATATCCGGCAGACCAGCTCAAACCGTATCTGGAACGGTTCCGCAAGATTGATGGGGCATCGATCCAGTTCCGTTTCGACTATACGGAAACGACGCCGGATAATTTATATGAAGAAGGTCATGACCATATCCTTCATGATCTGAAGAAAATCGCAGACTACACGGGCCTCGATGGCTGCCGTATGCGCTGCGGTTTCCATTTCGATTACAAAGGCATGGAACTGACCTATCATAAGACCCTGCCGTACAGTACGGTCATCGAACGGGATGAACGGGACGATAAGGAATACGATATCCTCTATGATATCCTCATCAAGCAGACTGGGGCCATCCATTCCGATTGGGACGGGACGCCCTTGGACATCGAAGCCTACCGCAATGTCGTCTTTGAACCGTATGACCTCAAATGGATCCAGCGGTCGCGGACGGGCCTGAGTAAACGCCTGCCCTTCCTCAAGACGGCCTGCGCCATCTTCCATTGATTTTTTGCCGCGTGAAGGCGTTGGCCGGCATGCGTGGTTCTTTTAATTTTAGTTTGTAGTACGGAGTTTGTAGTTTGTAGAAGATGGCTTTAAATTTAAAACCATTCACTAAAAACTACAAACTTAAAACTCAAAAAGAGGCTGTCTTAATGCGACAGTCTCTTTTTTTACTGTTCTTTTCCAGTGGAAATCGGGTATAATAAAGATAATCGATTTTTTATGTAAGGAGGTACGTTCATGGCCGTTACAGTATTATTGGGCAAGGCGGGAAGCGGCAAGTCGACGCAGTGTTATCGGGAGATACAGGCCTGTGCGGCTGCCGGTGGCAAGGCCCTGCTCCTTGTCCCGGACCAGGCGACATATGGTGCCGAACGCCATCTCGCCGAAAGTTCCGATGGACAGGGCTTTTTAGGGACGCAGGTTCTCGGCTTTTCACGGCTGGCTTATAAAGTCTTCCAGGAACGGGGCCTGGAACACGCGTCGCTGTCGGAGTTAGCCCGCAAAATCATTTTGCAGCGCTTGCTGCATAAAGGGGAGAAAGAATTTTCCGTCTTGCAGACGGCGGCCAGGCAGCCGAATTTTGCCGATACGGCAGGCCGCTTCTTATGGGAATGCCGGTCTTTCTGCGTTACGCCGGAAGCCCTGCGCCAGGCGGCCGAAGCCGTCCCCAGCCCGACCCTGTCGCACAAGCTGGAAGATATTTCCCGGCTCTATGAAGCGTATCAGGCCTTTCTGGCAGACCACTTCGGCTCGGCAGATGATACGATGACCCTGCTGGCCCGGGAAATCGGGCATTATTCCTTCCTCCAGGGCGCCCATGTCTGGGTCGATGGCTTCCAGTGGTTCACACCGCAGCAGATGGAAATCCTGCGGCAGATAGAGCGCGCAGCCTCGAAGGTGACGATTACCCTGACCATCGATGAAGCGCATCTGGCACAGCAGCGGCGGGAAACGGCTTTGTTCCACCGGGCTTACGAAGTCTATCGCGATATAAAGATACTCTTTCCCCATATGGAAACGGCTGTCGTCGAAAAGCGGCCGGTCGGCCCGCTGACGGCCTTTCACGATGCTTTTTTCCAGACCGTTCCGGCCAGCATGGACCGGCCCGTATCGGCCCTGGAAATCTGGGAATGTCCCGACAGGGATGGAGAAATCGACAGCGTTGCCCGGAAAATCGCAGCGCTCTGCCGTCAGGGCTATCGCTATCGCGACTTCCTGGTCCTGGCCCGGACGAGTGACTTGTACCACGACCGGGTCGAACGCATTTTCCGGCGCTATGGGATTCCCTGCTTCAGCGACTATCGCCGGCCTATGACCAGCCATCCCGCCGCCGAGGCCATTTCCGCCCTGTTCGGCGTCTTCCGCAGCCGCTGGTCTCATGAGTCGCTCTTCCGCCTGCTCAAGACGGACCTCTTTCCCGTCAGCCGCCATGACGTCGACGATTTGGAAAACTATTGCCTCGCTTACGGCATCCAGGGGCGTCACTGGCTGAGGGATGCTGAGTGGACTTACGGCCGCCGGCAGGAACAACCCCAGGTCATCGACGAACGGGAAGAAGCGCACCTCCAGCGCATGAATGCCATACGCCAGCGCGTGCGGGACATTTTGTTCCCCTGCTGGGAAGAAGCCCAGGAAGAACATAGCCTGCGCGACTGGTGTACCTTGTTGTATCACTGGCTGTGCCGGCTGGACATCCCGTCAGTGCTGCGCCAGTGGCAGGAAGAAGATGAGCAGTCGGGCCTTGCCGAAGAAGGCAAGGAGCACGAGCAGGTCTGGAAGCGTATCGGGACGTTCCTCAATGAAATCGTCAGTCTTTGCGGTGACGATGAAACGGACCTCGATGAATTTTCCCAAATCGTCGAAGATGGCCTGGCTAATTTGAAGTTCAGCCTTATCCCGCCGACGCTGGATCACGTTACTTTGACGGCTGTCGAACGAGGCTATACGATGCAGGCCAAGGTCGTCTTTCTCTGCGGTGTCAATGACGGCGTCTTCCCTCAGCATAGCCAGGAAGAAGGGCTGTTCAGCGATAAAGAACGGCACCGCCTGGCTGATCTGGGCATCGTCCTCGGACCGGGGAGCCGCTTCCGCTCTTTCCAGGAACGCTTCTTGTTCTATTTAGGGGCGACCCGGGCTGCGGAACGGTTCATCATATCCTACGTCGTCGCTGACGATGACGGCAGTGCCATGGAAAAAGCGTCGTGGATCCATCAGCTCCGGGATAAAGGCTATGTAGCCGACATCATCCGCCAAGAGGCCCAGGTACAGCCCGGCCGGGAAGGGGAGTACCTGCTGGCCCTGCCGGCGGCTCTCGATTACCTTCCCGGTCACTTGCGGCCGGCTGCCAATGGCGAAGCTGTCGGGGATATATGGTGGGCCCTCTATGACTGGGCCTGGCAGCATGGCTGGCGCCATCAGGCCGTGCGCGCCGTCCAGGGGCTGTTCCATACGAACCTGCCTGTCACCCTGCCGGAATCGTTGGTGCGCCGCCTCTTTGCGCCGGACGGGACGCTGCGCGGGTCGGTCACTAAGTTCGAGCAGTACCGCAGCTGTCCCTTTGCTTATTTTTCCCGCTATGGCCTTGGCCTGGAAGAACGGCCGCGCTATCAGTTCGCTGCACCGGACCTGGGCATGCTGGTCCACGGCGCCTTGCGCATCATCGGGGAACGGCTGCTGCGGGAACAGAAACAGTGGCATGACATTCCCGACGCAGACGTCCCGGCCATCTGCCGCCAGGCGACGGATAAACTGGCGCCGCAGGTCCAGCACGATATCCTCATGTCCAACGCCTATTTCGCCCAGATAAAGGAACGGCTCATCCAGACCCTGACCCGGACGGTACGACGCCTCAGCGCTTTCAGTGCCGTTTCCGATTTCCATATGGAAGGGCTGGAAAAATCCTTCGGCCGTCCGGGCAGTCCCTGGGAAGCTCTGCGCTTTACCTTGAAGAATGGCCTGCAAGTCGTCGTCACCGGCCAGATCGACCGCATCGATACTTTGCGCCAGGGGGACCATAAATACGTCGTCATCATCGACTATAAGTCCGGCCGGAAACAGCTCGACATCAGCCAGATTTTCACGGGCCTGGAACTGCAGCTTTTGACGTATATGTTCGTGGCTTTGCTGAATATTGGCGGCGATGCCATTCCGGCTGCCGTCCTATACTGTTACGTCCGCAATGATAAGGTATCCCTGGAATACCGCGTCAGTGAGGAAGACAAGAAGAAACTCTACGATGCCAAAGGGAAGCTGACCGGTTTCTACCTCGACGACGGCCAGGTCATGCAGCAGCTGGATACGTCGATGCAGGGCTTTTCCGATTTTCTCAACTTGCGGCTGAAAAAAGACGGGACCCTGAGCGATTTGTCCCACACGCTCTATAATGAAGCGGGCTGGAGCCACCTGCTCGACTGGGCGGCCCGGCAGATACGCGATATTGCCGGCCATATCGGCGACGGCGATATTTCCATCCATCCCATCCTCATGGGCCAGCAGGCGCCGTGCAGCTATTGCCCTTACCGGCCGGTCTGCCGGTTCGATGTCGCCGTTGCCGGCAATACGTATGACTCGGCGGGACGGGAAGATACAGACGAGATGATTCAAAAGATATTTGATGAAGGAGATGACGAACATGGCCTGGACGAATGAGCAGCAGGCAGCCATCGACAGCCGGGGGCAGACGCTGCTCCTGTCGGCGGCGGCCGGTTCCGG
Source organism: uncultured Megasphaera sp. (assembly GCA_902464195.1). Taxonomy (GTDB): domain Bacteria; phylum Bacillota; class Negativicutes; order Veillonellales; family Megasphaeraceae; genus Megasphaera. The sequence continues at coordinate 4,668 of CABQJB010000011.1, read as the reverse complement.
GAAGACGGCTGTCCTGGTGGAACGCATCATCCGCCGCCTCCTGGACAAGGAATATCCCATTGATATTACGGAATTACTGGTCGTCACCTTTACCAAGGCCGCCGCGGCCGAAATGCGCGACCGCATCGGGACGGCCCTGATGAAGGCCTTGTCGGAAACGAAGGATCCCCGCGTCGAACGCCAGCTGGCCTTATTGCCATCGGCCCAGATTTCGACGCTCCATGCTTTTTGTCAGCATGTCATCCGTAAGTATTTCTATACCATCGACCTGGATCCGGCTTTTTCCATTGCCGGTGAAGAAGAATTGAACCTCTTGCGCCGCCAGGTCCTGGAAGGCGTCTTCTTGTCTTACTATGAAGACGATGAGAAAGCGTCCATCCTCTATCCGCTGGCCGATATGTTTGGCAGCGACCGCGGCGATGACATCCTCATGGATACAGTGAGCCGCATGTATACCTATGCCCGCAGCCTGGCCTGGCCGGAACATTGGCTGAAAGAGGCGGCCCGGGCTTATGACGTGGCGCCGGACGCCGTCATCGACGATATGGTCTGGGCCGGCCCCATCAAGGATGCCGTTCGCCGTATCCTTGAAGAAGATGCCCGCCTCTATGACGGCGTGCTCTATCACCTGCGCCAGCGCGAAGCCTTTGCGCCGGCCTGCGATACCTTCGTGGCCGAACAGGCAGCTCTCCGGCAGGCCGCCCAGGCCCGGTCCTGGAATGATTTGAGCCGCTTTGTCCGGGCTATCGACTTCCCACGCCTGAAGTCACTGCGGAAATTATCGGATGACGATAAAGCCGTCTGGGAACGGTGCAAGAAAGTACGCGACGATGTCAAGAAAGACGTGATCAAGACCTTGCAGGCCGTCTATTTCTCGGCGACGCCGGAAGAATGGCTCGACGGCATGCGGGCCATGAAACCCATCATGGATGGCCTGGTGACGCTGACCCTGGATTTTGCCAAAGCCTATGGGGCGGCGAAGAAGGAAAAGGGCTGGATCGATTTCAGCGACTTGGAACATTTCTGCCTGCAGATCCTCCTCGCCCCCGATGCCTCGCCGGAACATCCCGTGCCGTCGGCGGCAGCCGAAGAGCTGCGCAGCCAGTATGAAGAGGTCTTCATCGACGAATACCAGGATACGAACGGCGTCCAGGAACTCATTACCCGCCTCGTTTCCGGTGAGGACAACCGCTTCATGGTCGGCGATATCAAGCAGAGCATCTATCGCTTCCGCCTGGCCGACCCGACGCTGTTCCTGGAGAAATACCAGTCTTTCAGCCGCGATGAAAAAGCCGTGCAGCGCTGCATCGACCTGGGGCGGAATTTCCGCAGCGTTCCGGTCGTCCTCGACGCTGTGAACGCTGTCTTCTCGCGGGCTATGACGGCAGAAGCGGCCGGCATGGATTATGGGGAACGGGAAAAACTCTACGCCGGCCGTCAGGCTCCGGACGATGAACGCTGGATCGGCGGGCCTGTCGAAGTCGACATCGTGCCGACGCCGAGTGACGAGGAAGACGACGACGGCAGCACGGCCTTTGAAAAGGAATGCCGCTTCATTGCCGGCCGCATCGGCGAGCTCCTGGCCAGCGGCCGCATGGCAGCCCGCAAAGACGGCACGCTGGAGCCCTTGTCTTATCGCCATATCGTCGTCCTCCTGCGCTCCATGGCCGGCAAGGCCGACGTCCTCATCCAGGCCCTGCAGGAAGGAGGCATCCCGTCATATGCCGAACAGAGTGGCGGTTATTTTGCCGCCGTCGAAGTCCAGGTCATGCTGGCCCTCCTGCGCTGTATCGATAATCCCGAACAGGACCTGGCCATGGCGGCTGTCCTGCGGTCGCCTTTGGTCGGCCTGGATGAGACGGCCCTGGCTGGTGTCCGCCTGGCCGGTGACGGGACGCTGTGGCAGAACCTGCCGGCCTTTGTTGCTTCGCTGCCCGACGGCGTAGATGAAAAAGAGGACCTGCAGCAGTTCATAGCCGCCTTTGATTCGTGGCGCACGTACAGCCGCCGCCACGGCGTGGCAGAACTCTTGCAGCGCCTGTATGATGATACGGCTTATGTCGACTTCGTCGGGGCCATGCCTGGCGGCGACGTGCGCCAGGCCAATCTGAAAGCCCTGTACGACCGGGCCCGGCAGTACGAAGAAGCCGGCTTCCGCGGCCTCTTCCGCTACCTGCAGCTCATGGATAAGATGAAAGAAGACGGCCTGGACCTGGCGCCGGCTAAAGTCGTCAGTGAAAAGGAAGACGTCGTGCGCATCATGAGTATCCATAAGAGCAAGGGCCTGGAATTCCCCGTCGTCTTCGTCGCCGATATGGGCAAGACCTTTAACCGCCGCGACACGCAGGAACAGATACTCTTTCATAATCGCCTGGGCATCGGTCTCAAGCAGTACGACCCGGAATGGCGCATGTCCTATCCGACGCTCATCTGGAGCGGCATCGCCGCCCAGCTGCGCTGGGAAGGGACGGCTGAAGAAGAGCGCATCCTCTATGTCGCCATGACCCGCGCCAGGGACCAGCTTATCCTGACGGGCCACAGCAGCCACATCGACCACGACTGGCAGCGCTGGACGAGTCGCCTCAATCCGGCTCAGGCCAAATCGTATTTCGACTGGGTCATGCCGGCCGCCCTGGCCCCCTTCGGGGCCAAGGCCGATGCCGATTATGCCCGTCCCGGTGCGGCCTGGCAGGATGCTGTCTGGCAGGTGCGCATCGCCAGGGCCATCCCGGCAGGGACTGTTGAAGAAGGCGCCTATGATGGGGAACCGCGGCTGGAAGCCCTGCGGCGCGGCGACTTGACCGGCGCGCCTGTCCCGTCCTGGCTGGACGAACAGTTATCCTGGCAGTATGCCTATCCCCAGGCTGTCCGGACAGCGGCCAAGTTTTCCGTATCCGAAGTCAAGCGGCGATATCAGGAACTGCACAGCGATGAACTGCAGGACGAAGCAGATTTGTCAGTTCCGGCTGCGGCCGTCATCCCGCCGGCACCGGGTGAGGACGATGCCTTTGCCGCCCTGCCGCCCTGGCTGGCCGGAGAAGAAGCGGCTGTCAGCGGAGCTCAGCGCGGGACGGCCCTGCACAAGGCCTTGCAGTATATCACGCCGGCTGCCGATCAGACGACGGCGACTTTGCGTCGTGAAATCGACGCCTTTGTCCGCCAGGGCCTGTTGAGCCGGGAAGAGGCCAAGCTGGTCTATGTGCCGGTCCTGGCAGCTTTCTGTCAGTCCGATATAGGCCGGCGCATGGCCGAATCGCCGGAGCTGCATCGCGAATATCCCTTCACGGTCCTGTTAGCTGGCGGCGATCCCCTGCCTGAGACAGAAACAGGCGAACAGATTTTGATCCAAGGGGTCATCGACTGCCTTTTCCGTGAAGATGATGCCTGGATCCTCGTCGATTATAAGTCGGACCGGCTGGAAACGGCAGACGCCTTCCGCAGCCGCTATGCCGTCCAGCTGGCGTTATACAAGCGGGCTGTCGAACAGATTACGCACCGGCCCGTCGAAGAAACGTACATTTATAGCTTACATCTGCAACAAGAAATCAGACTATAAAAAATGTAAGGAGGTTTTCTCATGGGAGTTTTTGATGTGGTCGGCCCTGTCATGATCGGGCCGTCCAGTTCCCACACGGCAGGTGCCGCCCGGATTGGCCTCATGGCCCGGGAAATCCTGAAAGATGAACCGAAAAAGGCGGTCATCACTGTCTATGGTTCTTTTGCCAAGACCTATAAGGGTCACGGTACGGACCGGGCCCTCGTCGCCGGCCTGCTCGGCTTTTCTGCCGACGATGTCCGCCTGCGCACGTCCTTTGCCATTGCCGCAGACCAGGGCCTGGCTATTGAATTCCACCGGTCCGATGAAGAAGTGGACCATCCCAACACGGTACGCATCGCCATGACCGGCGCGTCTGGCCGGAAGATGGAAGTCCTCGGCGTCTCCCTGGGTGGCGGTAAAATCGAAATCCGCGAAATCAACGGGGCAGAAGTGGCCCTGAATGGGGAAGAACATACACTGATTACGGTCCACAGGGACCAGCCGGGCATCATCGCCCAGGCGACGACGGTCCTGGCCATCGGTCATATCAATGTATCGAATATGCGCGTCTTCCGCAGTGCCAAGAACGAAACAGCCGTCATGATCGTCTGCACGGACAGCCCTGTTCCCAATGAAATCGTCCACATGATACAGAATATTACAGCCATTGAAAGCGTCGTCACGCTGCTGCCGCTCTAGGAGGAATAAGATGTATAAATATGAATATAAGACCCTTCATGACTTATTGGCCCTGGCAGAAAAAGAAAAGACGACTCTGTCAGACATCGTCGTGCGTCATGAAGTAGAGTCGTCAGAAGAACTGGAAGAAAAAGTACGGGCCATCATGGCCAGCCGTCTCGATGTGTTCCAGGAATCCATCGATGCCGGCATGAAGGACCCGGGGAAATCGGTCAGCGGCCTCGTCGGCGGCGATGCCCATAAACTGGCTGAAAAGGCGCCGAATTTACTGGGCCCCTTGGCGCATAAGGCGGCTGTCTATGCCCTGGCCGTCAGTGAAGCCAATGCCAAGATGTTCAAAATCGTCGCCTGCCCGACAGCCGGTTCCTGCGGCATCGTGCCGGCCGTCATGATGGCCGCTGCCGAAGAAATGCAGACGCCCCGTCCCGTAC
>CABQJB010000010.1 GCA_902464195.1 uncultured Megasphaera sp. | reverse complement strand
ATGCGAATATCTATAGAGATATTTTTTACTCCGCCTACATGATGAATAATGCGATTTTCTATGGCTCTTAGTAATTTCACCTGTGTCGATAATGATAATTCTCCCACCTCATCTAAAAATACAGTACCTCCACGCGCGGCTTCAAAGATACCAATCTTCCCTTCTGAACGGGCACCGGTAAAAGCTCCCTTTTCATATCCAAAAAGTTCACTTTCCACTAAATCTTCTGGGATAGCCCCGCAATTAATAGCGATAAAAGGCTTATCCGCACGGTTACTGTTGTCATGAATATAGTGAGCTACTTCCTCTTTACCACAACCGGTTTCCCCTGTGATTAATACCGAGGCATCGACAAAGGCAACTCGTCTGGCCATGTAAAGTAAATCCAACATCCTCTTATCTACAGCAATCAATTTTTCCTGCGTTGTATCCTTTATGAATTCTATTTGTTTTTCGTAACGAATAGTTTTTTCATGTTCCGCCGCCAACTTATCTTTCAATTCGTTTAATTCAGTTAAATCACGCGTGCTGCTGACAATCAATTCTATACGATCTTGATTATCCAATACGGGAATACTTGTAACTAAAGCGGTCTTGTTATTTTGGGGATAATGGACAATATTGCTGATGATTTTTTTCTTTCGTACTACTTCCAGGTGATTAGATTGCAATACTAAGTGATTATCTTCCAATTCTTGCGATGGTTTTCCCAGAATTTCTTTTCGATCTATTCCTGACATCTGGCAAAAAGCCGGATTAACCCGGATAATATTGGCTTCGCCATCGGTTACATAAATGCCATCAGGCGCATATTCAATAATTTTATCTAATTTTCGGCAAAGATCTTGAATTTTTTTGAATTTTTGAAGTACCGTTACTCTATCATCATTATCAGATGCCGTTATAGAGTCAGGGTTCAATATTTTACTTTCCTTATATTCCTGTTTTTCCATGCAAATTCCCCCTTTTCAAAGGCAGACAGCTTTTTTCCCCAGTCAGAGTAAAAAAACGGGGATGTATAATTGTTTATATTATAGCATCCCCGAATCAGAAATTTCTTGTTGCATAGTTATCTGACTGTGGGCAAGTCAGCTTTTATCTTGCATGGTTTTATACTACACTATTTTAATACATTCCTAGCAATTACCATCTTTTGCACTTCGCTCGTGCCTTCATAAATACGCAGAATACGAGCATCACGATACAATCTTTCGATTTCATAATCTTTCATGTAGCCATACCCGCCATGCATTTGCAACGACAAATCACAAATAAAGCCTGCCGTTTCAGACGCATAATATTTTGCCATAGCCGCAATTGTCGATACATCACCGCCATTCATCCGGGTATACGCTGCCCGATATACCAGTCCCCGTGCGGCTTCCAATCTGGTGGCCATATCAGCAATATACCACTGCAATCCTTGTTTAGCCGCCAACGGTTTATGGAATTGTACCCTTTCTTTACTATACTTGACGGCTAACTGCAAGGCTCTATCAGCAATACCTAAAGATTGAGCAGCAATCCCGATACGACCGCCATCAAGCCCACTCATAGCAATCTTAAAACCATCTCCTACTTTACCCAAGACAGCTGTTTCCGGTACCGCACAATCGGTAAAGACCACTTCTGATACGGCAGCCCCGCGAATCCCCATCTTGCATTCTGTCTTGCCAATGGAAATTCCGGGCATATTACGGTGCAGAAGAAATGCTGTCATACCGCCATGACTTCCTTTTTCTTTATCTGTCAGTGCGATAACTACAATATGATCGCCTTCATCAGGCCCCATATTACTGATAAAGCATTTTGCACCATTTAAAATAAACTGCCCATCTTTGTATACAGCTTTAGTCTGCAATCCACCCGCATCAGTTCCTGCATTAGCTTCGGTCAATGCAAAAGCTCCTAAATGGCCTTCCGCCGCTTCAGGCAGAAAGATTTTTTTCTGTTCCTCTGAACCCTGGCGCAGAATAATATCATTGACTAATAAATGCACAGCCAAAATTTCGGCAGTACTGGCACAGCATTGTGCTACTTCAGAAATAGCCAGGACTTTACACATTTCATCCATTTCTGTGCCACCATACGATTCTGGAATATTTAAGCCCATGATTCCCAGCTCTGTAAGCCCCTGAATGTTTTCTTTAGGAAACCGGCCTTCTTTATCGATTTCATCAGCCAAGGGCTTTATTTTTTCCTGGGCATACCGGCGTACAAGATTCTGAATATCCTGTTGTTCTTCTGTCAATTTAAACATAGTTATCTCCTTTACAATTACAGCTATTTAGAAGCAACGACTGCACCAGAATCGATATAGTTCTGTATTTCTTCTTCCGTATAGCCATATTCTTTTAAGATAGAAATAGAATCCTGCCCGATTCCCGGTGCCTGGCATTTGAATACTGGCGCAATATCATCAACAGTTTGCGGTTCTGCTTCGGAAAAACGTACCGGCGTCATAGCGGTTTTTGTTTCTGTCCCATCCAGATTCTTAAGCGGGACAATATATTTGTTTTCCAACGCCTGGGGATCATTAAGTGTATCTTTTACATGCTGAATGAAATCGTAGGCAATATCAGCCTTGCTCAAGCGGGAAGCCATTTCATCCCGGGTATATTTAGCAAATTCTTCACTGATGATAGCAATAAGTTCAGATGCATGTTCTTTGGCTGCAGCAGGAGTGCTGAATCTTGGATCATCTGCTAATTCAGGCCGCCCCAAAACATCCCGCATCAATACAGGATAAAATCGTTCATGCTGCAAAATACAAATAAAAATCCATTTGCCATCAGAGCATTGAAAACTATCTAACAGCGGAGAGGTGGAATTTTTACGGCTCTTAGGATAGGTATCGCCATATTGTGAAGAAACAACAATAGCCCCGTTATTCCACAACGCCTGATTATATAAGGAGATCATGACCTTGCAGCCTTTTCCTGTCTTAGCCTGAGAATATAATGCACCGGCAATACCACCAGCAAAGGTGGATGCTGTCGTCCCATCACCAAAAGCAATAGGGGCATTTAATGGCGAACTGCCTTTTTCAATAAAATCCATCATCGCACCGGAGCGCGCCCAAAATGCTACTACATCAAAGCCGGGATTGTCCTTGGCCGGTCCAAAATCACCGTATCCATTGACTTGGGCCCAGATAAGATGCGGAAATTTACTATGCAATGTTTCATAGTCCAATCCCAGTTTTTTTAACGCCTGGGTCCGGTAACTGGAAACAAAAACGTTAGCTGTCTGTAATATCTTTCCAAGAATCGCCTTCCCTTCTTCTGTTTTCAGATTCAGAGCCAATCCCCGTTTATTATAGTTGTACGCACTGTACCAAGGATTGCAGTCTTTTTCAATCGGGCATAACATGGTGCCCCCTGTAGCTCTGCCGGGATCGCCAAAAGGCGGTTCAACTTTAATAACATCTGCGCCCCAATCCGCAAGCATTTTCGTAGCACCAGGTCCCGCTACAAAATAGGTTAAGTCAACAATCTTGACACCTTTTAATGGTTGAAACATATCAATTCCTCCTAACAATATAAAATGAATTTTCTGGCAACATTTTTAATATATGCCAGTAATTGTATACAAAACAATAATAAAAAATACAGCAAAGGTCTTAAGCAGAGTAATCACAAAAATATTTTTATACGATGAGCGATGCGTTAATCCGCAAACAGCCAATAGCGTAATAATAGCTCCATTATGCGGCAATGTATCCATTCCCCCTGAAGCCATAGACGCAACACGATGAAGAATATCCGGACTCATGTTAATTGAATTGGCCCAAGTAAGCCAGTCAGGGGCCATTAGTTCTAATGCAATCGCCATACCACCTGATGCAGAACCTGTAATTCCCGCTAACGTTGTAACGCTGATAGCCTCTGACAATAAAGGTGTGCCGCCTAAGTGAATATTGATTAATGCCTGGGCCACGGATTGAAAACCTGGCAGTTGAGCAATAACATTGCCGTAACCAACTTCAGAAGCGGTATTCATAATAGCTAGCAGGGACCCAATAGCCCCGGCATTAAGGATATGGGTCAACCGGTCAACCGACTTTATTTTACCTTTGCCGATAATGAGCGCCAGGAAAATCCCTGCAACGAGTGCGATGATAATCGACCAGATGCTTGCTACCTTTTTAACTTCCACTGCAACTAAGGGAACGCCTTTCATTGCTTGAAAAGGTTCCAAAACAGCCGGATGCCAGACTGCATACTCTGTGATGGAAAAATTAATGAGCAAAACAGCCAGTAAAGGAATACAAGCCAACTTCCACGATACTAAGGACCCATTATCCGCTTGTTCTGGTTCATTAACGGTATGATTCCCATACCCTTCACCATTGGCGACTGCTTTTTTCAAACAGCGGGTTAGATATAAGACACCCAAGCCATAAATAAGTAATCCGCCAATAATACCGGATACCGGAGCTGCATACAAATTAGTACCAAAGTAAGCGGTGGGTATAATATTTTGAATTTGTGGAGTCCCTGGCAGGCAGTCCATTGTTGCCGTAAAAGATCCCAAAGCAAGAACTGCCGGTAAAAGCCTTTTAGGATAGTCAGCTTCTTTAAAAAGAGCCGCTGCAAATGGATAAACCGCAAAAACAACAACAAATGCGCTGACGCCTCCATAGGTCAGAAACGCTGCCGCAATCACAATAGATATAATGGCTTTATGCGGTTCTTTGCCCAATCCTTTAATAATCGCTTCAGCTATGCTTTTGGCCAAACCCGTGTCCTCCATGACTTTACCAAAGATGGCCCCCAATAAAAAAATAGGGAAAAATGATTTGATGTAAGTAACCGCTTTACCCATAAATAATTCAGTATAGGATGGCATAATAGCAAATCCCGACAATGTAGCTGCCAGAAGCGCCATAATAGGAGCCATCATAATTACTGAAAAACCTCGATAAGCAAATGCAATTAAGCCTGCCAAACTAAGGACAATGATAACTACGCCGAACATCATGTGTATATCGCTCCTTTTTGAGTAATATGCAACTTTATCTTCTACTTCATAACCATAACAGCGGCCTGACCTTCAATAACGACCTCCCCATCCTGGTTTTCAACGGTTGTTTTTAAGATAAGAATTTGATGCTTATCTTTCTTTTCAGTAACTTCTACAGAAGCTGTAACGGTATCACCGATATAAACAGGTTTGACAAATTTAAGATTTTGAGAAAGATACAGTGCATTATTTCCTGGAAGGCCGCAGCCAATGCACGTAGAAATAAAAGAGGCTGTGAGCATACCATGAGCTAAATTACGACCAAAACGAGTTTTAGCGGCATATTGAGGATTTACATGGATAGGATTAAAATCACCAACAATTCCTGCAAAATTAACAACATCCGCCTGACTAACTTGCTTACTGACAGAAAACGAATCTCCAATTTCAATTTCGTTATACGGGCAAGTACGTACAAAAGAATCATGTTTAATCATAGTAATTCCTCCATTCTCGACATAATAAACTTTACGATACGATTAAGATATACTGCAGTATTTCCTATTCGCTTATATATATGTAATTTTTGTGCCAAATATAGGAAATAAAAAAAACACTTCACAATCCGCAGAAATAAGCGCTCTTTTAAATCCATCCCCCGTCACTAAACCTTCACTAATGGTTTAAAATCGGACCATATGATACCTGTGAATATAATGTATCTTCCCTTATCATAGCAAGAAATTGGTAGTCCAAAAATGAATCGCATTAATAATATATGGACCATTGAATTATATTTGAAAATATTATATTTCAAAGTATAATATTAAAACCTCGAAAAAAAAGCTGCCTATGTCGATTGGCATAAGCAGCAGCGAAACGTTATTTATATGCTCTTCAGTATCCACGGTTTCAGCCCGGACTTACAACAGCTGGCCCAAATCCGCAAAGACGTCTATTTAGTATCCTGATTGGTTAGCGTTTATGACTCCGCCTCCAGATGTGCTGGGCTTCGGCAGCTCGGATCAAATCTTCGCGTACGTCCGGATGGGCGATGCCGATCAGGGCTTCGGCCCGTTGCCACGTGGCCAGGCCGGACAGGTTGGCTACGCCGTATTCCGTGACCATGTATGGCGCCTGGGTCCGCGGCGTCGTGATGATGTCGCCGGCAGTGAACTTGGGCAGGATGTTGGAATGGCGGATGCCTTTTTTATCGACCCGGCTCGACGGCATGGCCAGGAAAGCCTTGCCGTGGTCGGCGGCATAGGCACCGGTTACAAAGTCCAGCTGGCCGCCCGTCCCGCTGATGTGCCGCGTCCCGGCCGATTCGGAGCAGACCTGGCCGTAAAGGTCGGCGGCGATGCAGCTGTTGATGGAAATGAAGTCGTCGAGCTGGCGGATGGTTTCCGGATTGTTGACGTAGTGCATGGGTGCCGACAGAATATCCTGATTGTAGTCTAAAAATTCATAGAGTTCCTTCGAGCCCATACAAATGGAGAAGACGCCTTTCCCCCGCTGGAAAGGCTTTTTGTCGTTGGTAATCTTGCCCGCCTTGTACAAATTGAGATAGCCGTCGCTCATGAGCTCCGTATGCATGCCCAAGTCTTTCAAGTCCGATTTGGCAATGAGGATGCCTAAGGCATTGGGCATACCGCCGATACCGAGCTGCAAAGTAAGGCCGTCGTGCAGGTAGGGGAAAATATTCTCGGCAATCTGCTTGTCAACGGCACTCGGTTCCCGGTTCGGCGCCAGGCTGACGGCTTCCTGGCTTTCGACGATGGCATCGACTTTAGAAACATGGATGTGGTCGCTGCCCATGCCAAAGACGACGGGCATGTTGGGATTGACTTCGACGATGATCGTTTCCGCCGCGTCGAGCATCTCCTGGGTGCAGCCATTGGTCAGGCCAAAGGAAAAGTTTCCGTGCTGGTCCATGGGCGCTACGGTAATCATGGCCACGTCGACCGGCGCAAAGCCCCGCCTATAATAGGAACCGCAGTCGCGGAACAGCATCGGTTCATGATAGGCCCGGCCGGCATCGAGATACTTGCGGTCGATGCCGGAACAGTGCCAGAGATTATACGTAAAGGTCTTGTTTTCCGGGTCCGCTTCCAGGATAGCTACATCATGGCAGGAAATGGCGTTGCGTACCTTGATGTCCTCCAGTTCCCCCTGGCGCCGGGCCAGGGCCTTGTCCAGCGCCGTCGGATAGGCACAGCTCATACCATAATCGACCCAGTCGCCGTCCTTGACGACCTGCACAGCCTGGTCGGCCGTACAGCATTTCATTTTATATTCCTGATATACGTCCATTGCCGCCACCTCACTATCTGGCCGCAGCCATACCGGCATCAAAGGCTTTTACGTTGATGTCGGCAAAGGCTGGCTTCACCGTTTTGGCAATGATGCGCTTCCAGTCGATATCATGAAGGCCAAGGGCTTCGATGAGGGCGCCCAGGAGGACGACGTTGGCACTCTTGGGATTGCCCAGGTCGGTGGCTATTTTCGTCGCATCGAGGTCCCGGACGGGAACGTGTTTTTTCAGTTCTTCAATAATGCCCTGCGGATACGGGCAGGCACCGGAAAGGACGGGCAGGGACGGAATCTGCGTCATATTGACGACCATACTGCCGTCTTTCTTCAGGAACCGGGCATAGCGGGCGGCTTCCATTTCTTCAAAGGAGACGAGGATATCCGCTGAGCCTTCGCCGATGATGGGCGAGTAGACCTTTTTGCCAAAACGGACCTGCGTGCTGACGCTGCCGCCGCGCTGACTCATGCCGTGGACTTCGGACATCTTGACATCGTACCCATATTCAATCAGGCCGATGGTGAGGATTTTGCTGGCTAATATCGTACCCTGGCCGCCGACACCGACGAAGAGTACACTCTTTACATCTGACATATTATTTATCCCCCTTTCTGGAAATGGCCTGAACCGGGCAGACCTGCATGCAAACCATACAGCCGACGCAATCAGCCTGGGCAATACTGGATTTCTTGTTTTCACTGTCATAGCGCAGGGCCGGACAGCCGGTGGAGAGGCATTTCTTACAGCCAATGCATTTATCCGTATCGACGACGCAAGGCGTCTTGTCGAGGTTAAACTGGGCTTTATCTTCTTTCGAGTATTTCTTGAGGACACAGGGCCATTTGGTGATGATGACCGACGGTTCCTCTTCGATGGCAAAAGCCCAGTCCAGCGTTTCTTTCATGGCCTTCAGGTCCAGGGGATTGACCGTTCGGACGTGCTTGATGCCCAGGGCCTTGACGACGGCTTCGACGTCGATGAGTGTCGCCGGTTCCCCTTTGATATTGTAGCCCGTCCCAGGATTATCCTGGTGGCCGGTCATGCCGGTGATGCGGTTATCCAAGATGACGCAGATGGCATTGGAACCGTTATAAGCTACATCGGTCAGGGAGTTTATGCCCGTATGGAAGAACGTCGAATCGCCCATGCAGGCGACGACCCGTTTATTCTGTCCGCTGAGCTGTAACCCATGGTTGAAGCCGTGGGCCACGGAGAAGGAACTGCCCATACAGACGGCCAGGTCCTTGGCGTTGAGCGGCGCCGAACCTCCTAAGGCATAGCAGCCGATATCACCGACCATGACTGTATCCTTCCGCTTGCCCAGTTCATAGAAGAAACCTCGGTGCGGACAGCCGGCACAGAGGGCAGGCGGTCTGGGAACAAAACAGGAATCGGGGACTTTCACGCCGTGCTGCTGTTTCTTGAGGACACTGGCCGACACGATATTGGGGTTCAGCTCGTCGATTTTTGGGACGACATCCTTGCCGTGGCAGGCAATCCCGGCCTGGCGTATCTGTTCTTCCATGAAGGGGTCCAGTTCTTCGATGACGTAAAGTTCATCGACCTTATCGGCGAAGGCTTTGATTTTCTTCATCGGCAGGGGATAGGTAAAGCCCAGTTTCAGGTATGAAGCCTGGTCACCCAATGCCTCTTTGGCATACATATAGGCTGCCCCGGCAGCGACGATGCCGATTTTCGTATCATGCATCTCTACTTCGTTGAAGGGACAAATTTCGGAATACCCCTTTAATTTTTCTTCCCGTTCTTCGACGACGTACCGGCGATTCTTGGAAATAGCCGGTACAGCATCCATTTTTTCCCGCTGTTTCTGATAGAGGACGGGCGGCACTTCCTGGCGGTCCTGTTCTTCGACGAGGCTCTTGGAATGGCAGACGCGGGTCGTCATGCGGATCATGACCGGGACGCCATAGGTTTCGCTGACTTTATAGGCTTCTTTGGTCATGTCGATACATTCCTGCGAATCCGACGGCTCAAACATGGCGATTTTGGCAAACTTGGCGTAATTCCGGTTATCCTGTTCGTTCTGGGAGGAATGCATCCCCGGATCGTCCGCCGAAACGAAGGCAAAGCCGCCGTTGATGCTTAAATAAGCAAAGGTGAACAGCGGGTCCGCTGCAACGTTGACGCCGACCATCTTCATGGCGGCAAAAGAGCGGACGCCGGACATAGAGGCTCCGATAGCCGCTTCCATGGCAACTTTTTCATTCGGTGCCCATTCGGCATACATATCATCATAGGTCGCGGCATTTTCCAAAATTTCCGTACTCGGTGTCCCCGGATAAGCCGAAGCAAAGGATACACCGGCTTCATATAAACCTCTGGCGATGGCTTCATCACCGGTCAATAACTTTTTCATGAGCTATACCTCCTCCATCATTTGTCAGTTGACTATCTATTCACCAATATATATGTAATATCCATGCCAATTTACTCGATATGATATATAGGCCATTTTTCCCAAAAACGCCCTTGATGATAAATACTTCAGGTAAAATATTTTTTACTTTCTTTACATTTCTTTCTTGTTTCTTTATGATGAAGAGAGGAAATGAGGTGGAAAGAAAATGGAGAATATTGCTTTTTTGATTGCTGATGACCTGATGCGGCAATCTGTATATACGATATTACAACATTATAGAGATAAATTGGAAGCCCACGATATCACGACGACGGTCACGATTATCGACTTTCCCCGCCTTATCGACCAGGCCCGCGGCCTGATCCGTCAGGGCGCCAAAGTCATCATCACCAACAGCGGCTCCCACCAGATACTGACCAAGGCTATCGACAATGTGCCCATTCTCTGTCTTTTCAGTTCGACGAACGACGCCTTATATACGCTGCGCGCTATTGCGGCAAGATACCAGAAAATCCACTTGCTGCTCAACGAAAATTTCATGTTCAACCAAGACGCCTGCCCGGAAGAGCTCCGCAAAAAAATCGTTTTTTATCCCCGTTACAGCCTGGACAAGACCCATTTAGAGCTGTTAGCGCGGCTCCGTCAGATTCCGGTCACGCCGGATACGGCCATCGTCGGCTGTCCCCTCCTGCCGCAGATTGCTGAATCCAGTCCCATGCCGATTTATTCCATCCGCCCCAGCGAATCGACGATGCTCTCCGTCCTGCTTTACGCCCAGGAACTCCTGTCCTTCCAAAGGAAGGACAACCAGCAGCTGTCCATGATGTCTTCCATCTTATCCCACGTCACGGACGGCATCATCCTCTATTCCAAAGGCGGTGCCATTTCCCACATCAATGAACGGGCAGCGTCCTTCCTGGAGATCCCGGTGACGACGAAAAACATGCGCCAAATCTTTCCGGACTGGACAGAAGGGTCGAGCCCGTCCTTCCACGAGACAATCCTTCATCGGCCGCCGTATACGCTCATCGCCAATTCCGACTTTTTCCTCATGAACAGTACATCCCAATATATCCTGACCATCCGCGACGTGACGGAACTGCAGCGGCTGGAAAAGAATATCCGCTACAAACTCTCCAAAACGGGCCTGACGGCGACGCACCATTTCGAAGACATCAAGACCGTCGACGAGAGCATGAAACAGGTCATCCGCCAGGCGAAGGTCATGGCCCGGTACAATGCGCCCATCCTCATCCAGGGCGAGAGTGGGACGGGGAAGGAACTCTTTGCCCAGAGTATCCATAATGCCAGCGACCGCCGTCACGGCCCTTTCGTAGCCATCAACTGTGCCGCTCTGCCGACGGACCTCCTGGAAAGTGAACTCTTCGGCTATGTCGGCGGGTCCTTCACAGGCGCCCGCAAAGAAGGCAAGGCCGGCCTCTTTGAAATGGCTCACAACGGGACGATTTTCCTCGACGAAATCAACAGCATGGCGCCGAGCATCCAGTCAAAGCTCTTGCGCGTCCTGGAAACGAAACAGGTCATGCGCCTCGGTTCGGACTACGTCATCCCCCTGGATATCCGCATCATCTCGGCCAGCAATGCCGACATCATCGCCGCTGTCCAGGCCGGCAGTTTCCGGCGCGATTTATTTTTCCGCATCAACACCCTGCGCCTGGGCCTGCCACCGCTGAACGAACGGCCAGAAGATATCCTCTATCTATTTTCTTATTTTCTGGAAAGTTTCACCCATCATAGCCAGCCCCTGAAGCCACCATTAAAAAAAGCCCTCATCCAGCATGACTGGTGGGGCAATATCCGCGAACTGCACAGCGTCGCCTTACGGTATTATATTTTTGGAAATACCCTGAAAGATGACTACGATGCCTTATTCGATATCCCCGACGAGGCCCGGAAGAATACGCTGCTGGACACAGCTTCGCTTCAATTAAATATGAAGAGCCTGGAAAAGACGATCCAGCAGCTCCTCATCGAAGAACTGCAAGAAAAAGGCTATAGCCAGAAGGATATAGCCAAATTGCTCAACGTGTCGCGGCAGACGATCTTCAATAAGATGAGGCCTTAGTCAGCCGGCCTGCAGCGGCGCCGGATGCGGCTGTTGGGGATATTCAATTTTTGCCGGAACTTGGTCACTGTCCGCCGGGCTACGGAAATATGAACAGACGCGAAATATTCGGACAGGTCCTGGTCTGAATAGGGGTGGCGCTTATCTTCGCTTTCGACGAGGGCGGCGATTTTCCGCATGATAGCCTTATCGGATACGCTGGCCCCTTCTTCTTTGTCAACGGCATAGGCCGTAGCCAAAAAGGATTGCAGCGGATACACCTGGCCTTCAAAAAGGACATAACGGTGGCGGCAGACGCGGCTGACCGTAGCCGTACTGAGTTTCGTTTCCTCGGCAATGTCTTTCTGCCGCAGCGGCTGTAAGGGCTTATGGTATAAGAAATAGTCTTTCTGATGATTCATCAGACAGGTCACGACTTGTTCGATGGAATGATGGCGATAGGCCAGGGCTGATGCCAAATCGGTAAAATCCCGGCGGGCCTTGCGGATGTAGGCCAGCGTTTCCTTATCGCCCTGGGCAGCATACTGGTCGTATAAATCATCGCGAAAATAGACATCGGGGATTTCTTCGAGGGACCGCAGGGCCAGTTGGCCTTTCTCATTGCCATAAATTTCTACGTCCGGCCGGATATAGACTTCTTCCTGCGCAATCTGACCGGCCGGCTGAAGGGACAAGGTCTTGAGGAAATCGCGGATAGCCTGCAAATCCGCCTCAGACAGGGCCAGGGATGCCTGGATTTTCTGCCATTTCCCCTGTAAAAAGTCATCATAATGCTGCACCAGCAGGGCTTCCGTCTTAGCGGGAGCCTTGCGGCTGCGCCGGGTCTGGATGAGCAGGGTTTCGCGCAGATCCCGGGCGGCAATCCCCGGCGGGTCAAAGGATTGGACGAGTTCCAGTCCTTTTTTCATGTCTTCCGGACTGAGATGATACGCCGTGCCCAGGGAAGCCAGGTCGCCCTGGAAAAATCCCTTATCGTCGAGAGAACCGATGACCAGGCCAGCCGCCAGAAGCAGCGGCCGGGGCAGGTGCTGAAGGCGGAGCTGTCCCATGAGCCGTGCTTCCAGGGAATCGCTGCGGCTGCGCAGGTTGTCGATAGATTTCTCATCTTTTTCTCCTGCTGTCCGGACATCATGGTAGCGGATATCCAGCAAGGGATTATTCGTCACTTGTTCCTGCAAGAAGTCGACCAAATCCTGGGCGTGAAGGGCCAGCATCTGGATGGTCAGGCGCTGGACCTGCAATATTTTCGCTTTCTGTTCGAGTTTCAACGATAAGTTCGACATGACACGCCTCTTTCACGAAAGGATTATTTATTCACCATAGCTTCTAAGATACGATGGGCTTCGTCCGGCTCATGGTCTTTGATGATGCGGCTCACCGTATCGTACCCTAACGCCCCGATATAGGCCGCCCCAAAGGCAGCCGATGCCCGGAGGTGCTGCCGGCACTGGTCTTCCCGGACTTCCAGGCCTTCGACGCAGGCTGTCCGGAAGATAAATACCGACCGTATCAGGAGCTGGAGGCTTTCCAGGAGGCTGTCGGCGATGAGCGGCTCAAAGGCATTGAGCTCAAATTCGCCGTGAGCGGCAGCCATAGCGATGGCGCTGTCATCAGCCATGACTTTCATGGCACACTGCATGACCATTTCCGGGATGACCGGATTGACCTTGCCCGGCATGATGGAGCTGCCCTGCTGACGGGCAGGCAGGCGGATTTCGCCGATGCCGCCATGAGGGCCGGAATTCATGAGGCGCAAGTCATTGGCGATTTTCATGAGATTGACGGCCAACGCCTTGAGCAGGCCCGACACTTCGACGAAGACATCGTTGTTCTGCGTCAGGTCGACGGGATATTCTGCCGCCGCCAGGCCGATACCGGTTAATTGGCGCAACTGTTCGATGACTTCGTAGCGGTACTGCCGCGATGCCGTATCGGACGTACCTATGGCCGTACCGCCGAGATTGACCATGCGCAGACGTTCTTCGATTTTATAGAGGCGCCAGCGGTCGCGGGACAGGGCCTGGGCATAGGCGCCGAATTCTTCACCTGCCGTCATGGGAACGGCATCCATGAGCTCGGTCCGGCCCAGTTTATACGTCTTTTCATAGGTCTGCTCTTTATGCTGGAAAGCTTCCTGCAAGTCGGCACAGGCCTGGCTCAGTTCCCGCAGCTGGCGGATAGCGGCGATGCGCAGGGCTGTCGGATAGACGTCGTTCGTCGACTGGCCGCGGTTGATGTCGTCCAGGGGATGGATGACGTCGTATTGGCCCGGCTTTTTCCCCAAGATGACCAAGGCGGCGTTGGCAATGACTTCATTGACGTTCATGTTCGTCGACGTACCGGCGCCGCCCTGGAGGGCCTCGGTCACAAAAGCGTCATCGTACCGGCCGGCCAGGATGGCGTCGCAGGCAGCGGCAACAGCCTGGTAAATCCCGTCTTCGCGGACGCCCAGGCGGGCATAGGTCAGGGCTGCGGCCTTCTTAACCGTCACCATGGCATAAATGAGCGGCATGGCCGTCCGCTTATGATTCAGCGGGAAATTTTCCAAAGCCCTGGCCGTATTGATGCCGTACATCGCAGCTTCCGGTAACTCCATTTCACCGAATACATCGCGTTCGATGCGCGTATGTTCCATCCGAATCTCTCCCAAAATGGTCGCCCCTACAAACTACAAACTACAAACTACAAACTACAAACTACAAACTATTTTACACCAGCGACTGCAGGTACGGGAAGACGCTGAGGCTGCGTTTCAAGATGCCCTGCATATAGGCGATGGCGATGCCGTAATTGGTAATCGGCACCTGCTGGTCGGCAGCGCATTTCATACGGTACTGAACTTCCCGTCCGTTAAGCATGCAGCCGCCGCAGTGAATGACCATAGCATAGGGCGACAAGTCATCCGGGAAATCGCGGCCGCTGGATGTTTCGATGTGGATGTCCTTCTGCGTATAGTTGCGCAGCCAGCGGGGAATCTTGACCGTGCCGATGTCGTCGCATTGGCGGTGGTGCGTACAGCCTTCAGCAATGAGGACCGTATCGCCGTCGTGCAGTTTTTCGATGGCCGTGACGCCGCGGACAGCCGTTTCCAGCAGGCCCTTGTGCCGGGCCATGAGGATGGAGAACGACGTTAGGCGCACATCCAGCGGCGTGTCGGCCGAAACTTTGGCAAAGACCTGGCTGTCCGTAATGACCAAGGCCGGTTTCTGGCCCAGGCAGTCCAAGGTATGGCGCAGTTCATATTCCTTGACGACGATGGCGGCGCTGTCATTGTCGATGATTTCACGGATTGTCTGCTGCTGGGGCAGGATGAGGCGCCCTTTCGGCGCGGCCGTGTCGATGGGGACGACGAGGACGACGAAGTCGCCGCCCTGGATGAGGTCGCTGACGATGGGCGCGGCTGTCTCAACGGGCTTCAGGCGGGCCAGGCGTTCTTTCAGTTCATGGATGCCCTTCCCTTTCAGGGCACTAACGTAGATTTCATGGTCCTGCGCCTGTCCGGGCCGCTCCAGCAGATCGGCTTTATTATAGACGACGAGATAAGGCAGGTTCTTTTCCCGGATGAGATTCAGGACTTCGTCATCGGCCGGCGTCCGCCCTTCGGCAGCGTCGATGATGATGACGGCTATATCCGTCTTGTTGAGGACCTGTTTTGTCCGCCGCACCCGTTCTTCACCCAGGGCGCCGACGTCGTCGAAACCCGGCGTATCGATGATGACGACTGGCCCTAAGGGCAGGAGTTCCATGGCTTTATAGACCGGGTCCGTCGTCGTCCCTTTCGTCGCCGACACGATGGACAGGTCCTGGCCGGTCACGGCGTTGACGACGCTCGATTTGCCGGCATTGCGGCGGCCAAAGAAGCCGATATGGACCCGTTCGCCTGACGGCGTATCATTCATCCCCATAGATATCGCTCCTTTCCTAAGCCTGGAGCAGCTTTTGAGCTAACTCCCGATAAATCTGGCTGACCGGCAGGTCCGGGTCGCCTTCGACGACGGTCATGCCTTTATTTTCATAATACTGGATTTCCTTGCTTCTGGGAATATCGGCTACGATGGGCAGGCCGTGTTCATCGGCAAAGGCCTTGACCAGTTCGTATTCATCGTCGACATTGCGCCGGTTGAGGATGATGCCCTTGACCTGGGCATAGCCGCGGCTCTTGAAGTTTTCGACGGCCTTGATGATATTGGCCGCTGCGTAGAGGGCCATCTTTTCGCCGGACGTGACGATGAAGATTTCATCGGCATAGCCATCGCGGATGGGCGCAGAGAAGCCGCCGCAGACGACGTCGCCCAGGACGTCATATAAGACGACGTCAGGCTGGAGCTTCTGGAAGACTTCCTGTTCGTCCATGAGGTCGAAAGTGGCGATGATGCCCCGACCGGCACAGCCCAGGCCCGGCGTAGGGCCGCCCGTTTCGATGCAGAAGACGCCGCCGAAGCCTTCCCGGCCGATATGGTCGAAATCCGGTCCTTCTGTATGTTCCCGATAGTAGTCCATGACCGGCGTGACGGGATGGCCGTGCAGGAGGTTCAGCGTCGAATCGGCCTTAGGGTCACAGCCGACTTGGACGACTTTTTTCCCCATCATGGCCAGGGCGGCCGACACGTTGGCTGCCGTCGTCGACTTGCCGATGCCGCCTTTCCCATAAATTGCAAATTTTCTCATAAGACTTCCTCCTCACGTCAATTTATTTTTCAGCCATGCCGAAAAGGACGGCCCGACGAAGATGGGCATATCGGCGTGATAATGCCGTCCCGAATAGGCTTCATGGGGCATGGAAATGAATTTTTCTTTTTCATCCGGCAGCAGCCGGGCGTAAATCGGGTCGGCAATGACCCGGCGGGCTTTGCGGCATTCCTGACGGATGACATCTTCGACACTGGCAACTTCCATGTCCTTCAAGAGCCACCGCGGCGCATCGGCAAGGGGGCAGAGCAGGCGGACGTCGGAAATGCCCATTTCCGGCTGGAGCATAGCCTTCATCGACAAAAGGTAGACCGGTTCGCCGATGACCAGGACATCGCATGGCGTATCATCATAAGCCTGTTCCGTCTTCCAGGCATTGAGGTCGGCCAGGGCGTACTGGGCTTTGATGTACTTTTCCTGTCCCGTAAAGCCTGTGAGATACGACGAATCACAGTTCCGCAAGGCTTCCAGCCAGTCAGCCGTCCCCTTTTCACCCATAGGGATGCCGACGACATAAGGGATGCCATAGGTGTCACGCATGTACTGGGCCAGGTAGAAAGCCGTCGACGACAGGACGACATTGACGTCGGCATTGGCCGCTTCGGCCAACGTGTCCAGGGTATCGCCCATGGACCACGAGCTCTGCAGGGTAAAGCCAGCATCGGTGACGATTTGCTTGAGCGTCGTCGCATTGCCGACGACAGAAAAGTCCAGCGGCGTCAGGCCCAGGAGATTGACCCGTTTCGCCGGTTTCTGCGGCTTGCGATGAGGCGCCTTCAAAAAGGTCTTGGCCAGCCAGACATAGGCGCCGCCGGCACCGGGCAGGTAACTATGGATGCCGTCGGTCCGGAAACCCAGCGTCGGCAGGCCCGTCCGGGCCGCTACCAGGCGCTCGATGGCCTTGAAGTCCGTGCCGATGGCATTCGGCATGGGACTGCCGCCGATGGCGACGAAGCGGGGATGGGCCGCTTCTACGGCTTCGGCGATATCATCGATGAGGCGCTGGTCATTACCCTGGATGGTATCAATTTCATTAAGACCCGAAATATAGACCATGCTCGGCGTATCGTACCACCGCGGTTCATCGTGCGTGTCGTATGTCGAATTACAGCCTGACGCATCGTGCATGACGATGAGGCCGCCTAATTCAAAGAGCGACGACGCAATGCCGAACATGTCGACGGCATACGTCGATAAGACGCGTTGTGCTTGTTTCAACCATGACACCCCCATGCTTTTATTTGAATGATATCCCGCATCTTGGGATTTTCGGCGGCATTGGCCTGGCCGATCAAATCTAAAATCTTCAATAGGCCCGTATAGCCATAGAAGCCGCTGTTTTCAATGAGGTTGACGAAATACTTCGTATCCGTGAAATAGGCCGCCATCTGGCCGATGGCCAGGACTTTTCCGTACTTCTTACTGTCGTCGCGCGGCAGGAGGCGGCGTTTGAAATGCATCGTCGAACGCAGGGACAGGTCCGGATACTGTTCCTGCAGGAACTGGAACGTTTCTTTTTCATCTGGCGAAATAGCATCGAGATAGACTGCGTAGACGTTGAAGCCGCGTTTCAAGAGGAACGCAGCCAGTTCCAGGGGCCGCGGCGTCGCCGTATAGTCGATGGCGATGTGCATGTCGCCGACTTGTTCCCGCAGGGTTTGGGCTTTTTCTTCGATGGCCTGTTCATAGGCATCGCAATCGGGCATGGTCAGTCCCAGGGCATCTGCCGCCTTTTGCAAATTGCGGCGCATCCGGCCGTACTCATAGGCATAAGGCAGGTACAGGGCCTGCTGATTCAGCCTTTTTTCCATATCCTTGGCCGCTGGACCGGCATTTTCCAGGAAGTAAATGTTGGCCACCGATTCGCCCATGGCCTTATATTCTTCATAGGTCTGGCAGGCGGCGAAATCGTGGATAGCATAGCCTCCCTGGCGGAGCATAGCCGTCAATTCATTATCTTCGTCGACGGGATAGTAATTGACGACATAGTTGACGGCCTTCTGTTTCGGCAGGGGCTGGACGGCCCGCACGAGCTGGCGCCGGCCGAGGATGTCCGGCGTAAAGCGCCGCTGCAGGGTCGGAATCATATAGCCGTCGATGAAATCGATGTCGGGATATTTCTGGCGCAGCGTCCCGTAGACGACGCGCAGGTCGATGTGCAGGAAATGCTGCATACAGCTGGTAAAGCCTTCGACGCATTTCGGCCGTTCGGGCATGTCGTCGATGATATGGGAAATGCCGTCGATCATCATTTCTTCCAGATTGCCTTTGATAAGGTTCTCGTTCGTCAAGGTAACCATAGAGAAGCGGCCGGCCCCATCCGGGACTTCATCAGCCGACAAGACGACGCCGTGAAGGCAGCAGGCACAGCAGACATAGACTTCGTGGCAGTCAGGGATGAGCATGGGCGAATGGGCAATGGTCCAATGGCCCCGGGCTGGCGAAGCATACTGCAGGCCGATGTGGAAGGGTTTGGGGAACGATGCCTGGCTGATGGCGACTTCGGCACCGTCTGGCGTGACATGATACTGCGGCACCTGGGGTGGATGGATTTCATTTTCGTAAATCATGCTCTCCCTCCTCCTTAGCAGATGCGCGGCAGTAATTCACCGCCTGGCGGCGGCAGCAGCGTTTCCGCGCCGATTTCCGTACGCATGATGACCCGGCCGGGCTGGTCGGCTGTAACTTCGCCGATGATGGCCGCGTCTTTCGAATATTTGCCCTGACGCAGGGTGGCGACGATATCACCGGCTACGGCTTTGGGCGCAAAGATGACCAGCCGGCCTTCGCAGGCCAGGTAGAGCGGTTCCAGGCCGAGCATGCCGCAGACGCCGCGGACGGCCGGGTCGACCGGGATGGCCTGGCTGTCCAAGTGGATGCCGACGTGGCTCTGGCCGGCGATTTCATAGAGGACCGTACCGACGCCGCCGCGGGTTGCATCGCGGATGACGTGGATGTCCTTGGTCGTATCCAGCATGGCTTCGACAGTCCCCCATAAAGGCGCGCAATCGCTGGTCACATCGGCATCGATGCCGAACTGGTTGCGGGCCAGGAGAATCGTGCAGCCATGGCGGCCGACGTCGCCGCTGACGATGACAGCGTCACCGGGCTGGGCCAGGGTCCCCGACGTATGGACGCCGTCTACGATTTGACCGATACCCGTCGTCGTAATGAACAGGTGGTCGACCTGGCCTTTCCCGGCTACTTTCGTATCGCCGGCGACGATGCGCACACCGGCTTCCGCAGCCGTCTTGGCCATGGCTGCCGCATATTCTTCGACTTTGGCCAGGGGGAAGCCTTCTTCGATGACAAAGGCACACGACAGATATAAGGGCTTGGCACCCATGCAGGACAGGTCGTTGACGGTCCCGCAGATACTCAGTTTGCCGATATTGCCGCCAGGAAATTCCGGCGGCGAGACGATGAAGCCGTCTGTCGTAAAAGCCAGGTTGGTCCCGCCGATGGGCAGGACAGCGGCGTCGTCTCCAGTGAACTGGGGATTGGAAAAATGAGCTTTAAAGACACGGTCGATGAGTTCGGCAGTCTGTTTGCCGCCGGCGCCGTGGGCTAAGGTAATGACATCACTCATGTAAATTGCCTCCATATAAATAATAAGCCGAGCAGGCCCCTTCGTGGGAAACCATGCAGGCCCCTACGGGATGTTCCGGCGTGCAGACCTTGCCAAAGAGCGGGCACTGGGGCGGCGTGCATTTCCCCTGCAGGATATCGCCGCAGCGGCAGGCCGGATTGGCGCGCCCTTCCATAGCCGGCACGCCGTATTTCTTGCGGGCATCACAGACTGCAAAGGCAGGCCGCAGCTGCAGGCCCGACTGGGGGATGACGCCTAAGCCGCGCCATTCCGAATCGCACGGTTCCATGACTTCTTTTATCAGGGCCTGAGCGGCCGGGCTGCCTTCATCCTTGACGACACGGGGATAGCAGTTCTTGAAGAAGGGCTTCCCCTGAGGGAACTTGACCAGGATGACGGCAAAGGCCGTGAGCAGTTCTTTGGCCGTAAAGCCGGCGACGACACCGGATACGCCTTCTTTCAGCATGGCTTCGCCAGAGCTGGTCCCCATGACGGCGTCGACGTGGCCGGGATAGAGGAAAGCGTCGGCGCTGTCCTTCATGGCTTCATAGGCCATGGGCATGGTCTTGTTAGCCGTGAGCAGGGAAAAATTCGTCATCCCGTCGGCGACGGCCTGCTTGACAGCCAGGCACGACGGCGGTGTCGTCGTTTCAAAGCCGACAGACAGGAAGACGACGTCTTCGTCCGGATGCGCCTTGGCATAATTATAGGCGTCGAGAGGCGAATAGACGATTTCCACATGGCCGCCCTGACTGCGGGCATCGGCCAGGCTCATCGTGCTGCCCGGGACGCGCACGAGGTCGCCAAAGGTGCAGATGGTAACGCCTTTTTCCAAGGCCAGCCAGATGGCCTGGTCGATATAGCCGACAGGCGTGACGCAGACCGGGCAGCCCGGCCCGGAGATGACGTCGACCTGGGGCGGCAGAATCTGTCGGATGCCCTGGCGGAAGATTTCATGGGTGTGGGTCCCGCAGACTTCCATAATGCGGATTTTCGGCCCGTCATAACTGCGGATGATATCCAGGGCCGTCCGCTTCTTTGCTTCTGCCATCAGTTCAGGTCCTCCAGGATATCGTCTGTTTCGTCGGCATCATTATCGGTAATCTTGGCGATAGCCATGCCGGCGTGGACCATGACGTAATCGCCAGGATCGAGTTCGTCGATAAGAGCTGCCGATACTTCTCGTTTAGCACCGGAAGCATCGACGAGAGCCATTCCATTCTGTATTTTCATAACACGTGCCGGTAACCCTACACACATGATAATTCCTCCTTTATGTATAACCAATTAATTTCGTTCATCGAACAACGGGCAACCTCTCAGACCGCCTGCGGCGGCCAGCTCCCCTATTAGGGGAGCCTTGCGGGCCTACGGATACATGCATGACGTCATCACCATCAGTCCGGGCGGGCGCCCCACGTGGGCGCCCCTACGAACGGCGACCTGCGACCTGCGGGCCTACATATACATGCACGACGTCATCACCATCAGTCCGGGCGGGCGCCCCACGTGGGCGCCCCTACGAACGACGGCCCCTACGTATATGCGGCGTAAACGGCTTGTCCTAAGGCGATGCCGCCGTCGTTGGGCGGGACCGTGCTGTGCTTGAGGACGGTGAAGCCCAGGTGCTGCAGGGTCTGGTCGCAAAGGCGCAGGAGCAGGCGGTTCTGGAAGACGCCGCCGCTCAGGGCCACGACGTGCAGTCCCGTTTCTTCCTGCACGGCCAGGCAGGCCCCGGCAATCATGGCAGCCAGGCCCTGATGAAATGCATAAGCCAGGCAGCCGGCCGCTTCTCCGGCCAGGCGGCCTTCCAGGACCTGCCGGACCAGGACGCCCGTCGGCAGGAGCAGCCGGTCTTGGCCATGGATGGGCGCCATGGGCGTCACATCCGGTGCAGGATGGTCTTTTTCCCAGGCCTCAGCGGCAAACTGGAGGGCCATAGACGCCTGGCCTTCAAAGGTCGAAGCCCGGCAAATCCCCAAGATAGCGCTGATGCCGTCGAAGAGGCGGCCGGCACTGGTCGACAAGACGCTGTTGATCTGCTGGTCAGCCAGGAAGAACTGGGCCTGCCGTTCAGCTTCACTGCAAAGGCGCAGTGCTTCGATCATGGCCGCCGCCTGGCTCCGGTCCTTCTGCAAGCTGTCGATGAGGCTGACGGCAATGCGCCAGCCCTCGCGGGCCGATGCGTCGCCGCCGCGCTGCCAGAAAGGCTGGATCGACGCAGACCGCTGAAAGCCATGGACGTCACTGACCAGGACTTCGCCGCCCCAAATCGTCCCGTCTGTCCCGTAGCCGGTACCGTCAAAGGCGATGCCGATGACCGGTTCTTCCCAGTCGTTTTCAGCCATGCAGGACAGGATATGGGCATAGTGATGCTGGACGGCGACGACGGGCAGGCCCAGTTCATGGGCTACGGCCGTCGTGTTATAGCGCGGGTGCAGGTCGCAGGCGACGACAGACGGCTTGGCTTCGAGGAGCGTCGTCATGCGCCGGATGGACTGGCGCAGGGCTTCGACAGTCCGTATATCGGCCATGTCGCCGATGTACGGCGAAGGATAGAACAGGTGATTGCGGCCGATGCAGAAACAGTTCTTCAATTCCCCACCTATAGCCAGGACATCCTTGCCGCTTCCCTTTCCATAGAAGAAAGGCAGCGGCGCATAGCCCCGGGAGCGGCGTATCATATAGGGCTTACCGTCATACCAGTCCATGACCGAATCATCGGCCCGCAGGCGGATGCGGCGGTTGTGGCTCAGGATGAGGTCGCAGAGGCCGGACAGTTCCTGCCGCGCTTCGTCGTCATCGTGACAGATAGGCGCGCCGGACTCATTGGCGCTGGTCATGACCAGTGCATCCGGTACGGCGAGGCCGTCGTCATAAGTAAAGAGCAGCAGATGGAGCGGCGTATAGGGCAGCATGACGCCGACAGACGGATTGCCCGGCGCAATGGACGGCGCCAGGGTCTGACTGCCTTTCTTGGGCAGTAAGATAATCGGCTTCTGATGGCCGTCGAGGACGTTTTCCGCCCCGTCGGGAATGATGCACTGCCGGCGCACGGCGTCGAGGTCCTTCATCATGACGGCAAAGGGCTTCACAGGCCGCCGCTTGCGCTGACGC
>CABQJB010000009.1 GCA_902464195.1 uncultured Megasphaera sp. | reverse complement strand
GACTAGGGGTTGGGGGGTTCGTAGGGGCCGTCCCAAAGGGCGGCCCGCCTAGGAAATGTGCGATTTCCCACTCCGTTTGCTGAGAGAATTTCCAAAATTCATAACGGGCGCCCCACGTGGCGCCCCTACAAACTCCGTACTACAAACTATATTGAAAGAGCAACCTCTCAGTCAGCTTCGCTGACAGCTCTCCTATGAGGAGAGCCGGGCCGCCCGCTGGGACGGCCCCTACATAACCATACGCATAGCGAATTATTCGTTCCCTTTATTCTTTTCTCATCTGCTTCTTTCTTTAGCATGAGTATCTAGCATAAGGAAAATTCATTTTCCTCTTGCATTTCATTGTGAAAAAATGTACTATATAGGCATGGAGATTGTGAAATTTAGAACTCAAGTTCTTCATTTCAGCGTAACCCCCAAGGAGCTGCGTAAGCGGCGGCTCCGCCAAAAAAGTCTTATATACTATATTATTCTATACTTTGTTCCACATCAGAAAGGATGGTTTTTCTAATGAGAGATGCTGTTATCGTAAGTGCTTGCCGTACGGCCATCGGCAGTTTCAATGGCCAGTTCGCAGACGTCACCGCTGTAGACCTCGGTGTTGCTGCTGTTACTGAAGCAATCAAACGCGCAGGTATCCCTGTAGATCAGATCGACGAAGTCATCATGGGCCACGTACTCCAGGCTGGCTGCGGTGAAAACACGGCCCGTCAGGTAGCCCTCCATTCGGGTATTCCTCAGGAAGTTCCTGCTTTCACATTGAATAAACTCTGCGGTTCCGGTATGCGTGCCATTTCCCTCGCATCCCAGCAGATCAAACTCGGCGATGCCGACATCATCGTAGCCGGTGGTATGGAATCCATGTCCAACGCCCCCTACTCCATCGCTAAAGGCCGCCGCGGCTATCGTATGGGTAACGGCGTCCTCGAAGACCTGCTCATGCGCGATGGCCTGTTCTGCACCGAAAACAACTACCACATGGGCGTAACGGCTGAAAACGTCGCTGCCCGCTTTGGCGTAACCCGTGAAGATCAGGATAAATTGGCTTGCCGTTCTGAAAACCTGGCTTACAAAGCTCAGCAGGAAGGCAAATTCGACAGCCAGATCGTTCCGGTAACGGTTCATAAGAAAAAAGGCGACGTCATCGTCGACAAAGACGAATTCATCCGCCCGAACTGCACCATGGAAACCTTGGCTAAACTCCGTCCGGCCTTCATTAAAAACGGCACGGTCACCGCTGGTAACGCTTCCGGCATCAACGACGGTGCAGCTGCTGTTGTCGTAATGTCCGCTGAAAAAGCTAAAGAACTCGGCATCAAACCGCTGGCTCGCATCATCGACTGGGCTTCGGCTGGTGTTGAACCGGCTATCATGGGTACTGGCCCGGTTCCGGCAGTCCGCAAAGTCATGAAGAAGACCGGCATGAACGTCGACCAGATGGACCTCATCGAATTGAACGAAGCTTTCGCAGCTCAGTCCGTATACTGCTGCCGCGAACTCGGCCTCAACATGGACAAAGTCAACATCCACGGCGGCGCTATCGCCCTCGGCCATCCGATTGGCTGCTCCGGCGCTCGTATTGTCGTCACCTTGCTCTACGCATTGGCTGAACCGGAAATCAACGGTAAATATGGTCTGGCTTCCCTCTGCATCGGCGGCGGCCAGGGCACGGCTATCATCGTAGAACGTCTGTAATTTAACAAATTTCCCTATTCCCTATCAATAAGTAATGGAGATGTATAGAGTACGTAATTTTTGGAACGTGCTCTATACATTTTCTTTAAAAAGGTGTAAGATAGTAATATCAGAGTGTCATTTTCAACATGACACTTTTGCACGGTGCATCCTCTCATACTGATACACCGGCACCTATTTCAATACGTAAAAATTTTCAAGGAGTGATTCCAATGAAAGAAGTAGTTATCGTAAGTGCTTGCCGTACGGCAATTGGTAAATTCGGCGGCGGTTTCAAAAACACACCGGCTGTAGAACTCGGTGCTGTCGTCATTAAAGAAGCTCTCAAACGTGCTGGTATCGAAGGCAAAGATGTCGACGAAGTCGTAATGGGCAACGTCCTCCAGGCTGCTCAGGGCCAGAACCCGGCTCGTCAGGCTATGATCAAAGCTGGTATGCCGATTGAAGTCCCGGCTCTTACGGTCAACAAAGTTTGCGGTTCCGGTCTCCGCTGCGTATCCTTGGCAGCTCAGATGATCAAAGCCGGCGACGCTGACGTTATCGTAGCAGGCGGCATGGAAAACATGTCCATGGCTCCCTTCGCTGTTCCGAAAGCTCGTTATGGCTATCGCATGGGCAACGGTGTCCTCGTCGATACGATGATCAAAGATGGCCTCTGGGACGCATTCAACGATTATCATATGGGCATCACGGCTGAAAACATTGCTGAACGCTTCAACGTAACTCGTGAAGATCAAGATAAACTCGGCGTTCGTTCGCAGAACCTCGCTTGCGAAGCTATCCATAGCGGCGCATTCAAATCTCAGATCGTTCCGGTAACGGTTCATCAGAAGAAACAGGATGTCGTCATCGACACCGACGAAGGCCCGCGTGAAGGTTCCAACATGGAAACTTTGGCTAAATTGAAACCGGCCTTCAAAAAAGGCGGCACCGTTACGGCTGGTAACGCTTCCGGCATCAACGACGGCGCAGCTGCCTTCGTAGTTATGTCCGCTGATAAAGCTAAAGAACTCGGCCTCAAACCGATGGCTAAAATCGTAAGCTATGCTTCCGCTGGCGTAGATCCCGCTATCATGGGTACCGGCCCTGTTCCTTCTTCCCGTAAAGCATTGGCTAAAGCAGGCCTCGAAGTCAAAGACCTCGACCTCGTCGAAGCTAACGAAGCATTCGCAGCTCAGGCTGTATACTGCTGCCGTGAACTCGGTTTCGATATGAACAAAGTCAACATCCATGGCGGCGCTATCGCCCTCGGCCATCCGATTGGTGCATCGGGCGCTCGTATCCTCGTAACCTTGCTCTATGGCTTGAAAGAAGTCGGCGGCAAATACGGTTTGGCTACACTGTGCATCGGTGGCGGCCAGGGTACGGCTTGCGTCGTAGAAAACATCGACTAATTTCATCTCTCATGTGTAAAAAGGCTTGTCGCTTCGGCGGCAAGCCTTTTTTTAGCAGTCAGCTGATGTTTTTAAATTTAGCCACAAAATTCTATTCCCATTTGGAATATAGAGCGTGAAAAGTGGCCCAAATACATATAACGTTTTTTCAAAAAGTATTTAATTTTCCTGGTAAAAATGATAAAATTAATTTGCTAAAAATTTCAAGCCATGCTTATACGCATCACTAACGAAAGAAGGACTGATAATGAAAACTACATGTCGTAAAATGTCTGTGGTACAGTTGACCTTTGTCACTGCTGCCAACATGCTTGGCGCCGGTATCATCATGCTGCCGACCAAGCTCGCCGAAGTCGGTACGATCTCGATTATTTCCTGGATTATTACCTCACTAGGCTCTTTAGCCCTGGCCATGGCTTTTGCCCGATGTGGCATGTTCACGACGAAGCCAGGTGGTATGGGCGGTTACTCCGAATACGCTTTCGGGCGTGTAGGACATTTTATGGCTAATTACGCCTACTCTGTTTCTATCGTAATTGCAAACGTCGCTATCGCCATTACGGCGGTCGGCTACGGCGCCGGTTTCCTTGAGACAACCTTCACGCCGTTGCAGACGTGTTTATATACGATTGCTTTATTGTGGATCGCGGCAGCCCTCAATTTCAGTGGCTCCCGTTATTCCGGCAAGCTCAGTGCCATCACCATCTGGGGTGCCATCATCCCGGTCCTGGGCATTTCCATCATCGGCTGGCATTGGTTCAGCCCGACCACCTGGCTGGCTTCGTGGAACCCCAATAACCTGGGACTCAGCGATGCCGTAGGCAATTCCATTGCCCTCACCTTGTGGTCCTTCCTGGGACTCGAATCGGCAGCCGTCAATATGGATGCCGTTGAAAATCCGAAGAAATCCGTTCCGATTGCCACCTTCGTCAGCACCCTCGGCGTTGCCATCATCTACGTCGCCTCGACGAACGTCATTGCAGGCATCGTCCCCAATGCGGAAATCCTGGCATCGAGCGCTCCCTTCGGCCTGGCCTTCTCGTACATGCTCGGCGATACGGCCGGCAAAGCCGTTATGGGCCTGATGGTATTCTCCTGTGCCGGCTCCCTCTTGTCCTGGCAGTTCACGTTGGCCCGCGTCTTCAAGACCAGCGCCCAGCGCGGCCTGTTCCCCAAGATTTTTGCCAAAGTCACCAGCGCTGACGTCCCGGTCAAAGGCATGCTGTGCATCCTCTGCATGCAGAGCCTCCTGGCTCTCATGACCATCAGCCCGACCCTGGCCGCCCAGTTCGAACTCCTGGCCAACCTGGCCGTCGTCACCAATGTCATCCCCTACATGCTCTGTGCCGGGGCCCTGACGACGATCCTCACCAAGGAACACATCCCCAATGAAGTCTGTAACAGAAATACGTCGATATTCCTGGCAGGCGTATCCATTATCTATTGCGTATATGCATTGACCACCACCGATGCCACGACCTTCCTCAGCGGCTGTTTCGCAGCCTTCCTGGGATGGCTGGTATACGTCATCCGCTTCACCATCATGAAGCAGACCATCGTGGAAATTAAATAAAGAAAAAAGGGCTTGTCGCACGACGACAAGCCCTTTAAAGTTGTTAGTGGCTAGTTGTTAGTTGTTAGCGGATGGGTTTAAATTTAAAGGTTTTCTCTGCAAACTACAAACTCTGTGCTACAAACTATAAAGTAAACGGGGCCGCGCATGATGGTAGAAGCCTTCGTGCGACAGCCCCTTTTTTTACGGTAGGGGTCGCCACGTGGGCGACCCGCTGGATATCAGGCAACGTTCTTTGAACCGGAAAATCATTCATATTCTGAGGCGGGCTTGCCACGGCAAGCTCCTACAATTTCTACAAACTACAAACGCCTCTTCCCCTCAAAGGCCGCGAGGACGACGTTGCGCATGGCCACGCAGCCGATGATGGTCAGGGCGGCTACGACGAAGGGCGTAATGAAGACCAGGGGATTGTTCTGGAGAATGGGCATGGCCTTAAAGATGTACGTAAAGACGTGGATCTGGCTGTCGAAGAGGATGTGCTGGACCAGGGCCCACATGAGGACCATGACGACGATGGCTGCCATATGGACCAGCCGCTGTTTTCCCTGATAGCCATAGCGTTTATACGGGAAGAAATAGAGGGCAAAGGTGGCAATGACGAAGATGCTCATGCCGATGAAGCAGAAGCCCATAATGGCCATGATACCGACGACCAGGCTCTGCGTCACAGACGAGTCGCTGACAGCCGGAAAGAGGAACATTCCCAGTACGGCACACGGCAGGGGCAGGCTGTAGACAATGGGGTCGAGGAACTGGGAATACCAGTATTTCCGCCGACGCCCTTTCCAGAAATCGACGGCCCGTGCCGCCAGATACTGTACGGCAACGGTCAGGAACATCCACAGGGCGAACAGGCAGACCCGGACAGGATAAGCATGCCAGCAGTCCAGCCCGGTCAGTCCGTTGAGCAGGCCGACAGCGACGAGCAGGACAACGGCACCGCCATAGAGGGTCGCCCCGGATGACGCATAATCGCTGTTCCTGCCCGCACGACGGCGTCGATGGCCCAACCACAGGGGAACGGCAAAAGATAAGATAAAAAAGGCCAGAATCGACGCTGAGGCGATATATGGCCTATCTGAAGCAAAGGCACCAAAGGGCAGCGGCAGAATACCGCACGATGCCCAGACGACGGCCAGCAGCCGGTCGTGCCATGTCTGTTTTGTTAAGCTGTCCATTAACCTACTTCCTTTCGGCCCGGCAGGAGCTGGGATACGGCATAGGCCAGGAGCATAGTCACGCTGATTTCCGCGTACATGCCGACGATGAATACGATATCACGGCCAATAGTCGGCCATTCCCAGAAAGGCGCAGCCTTCCAATAGACACCCATGAAGGCCGTAAACGCCCCGATAGCCGCAAAGACGATGAACCACATGAGAGCCATGACCCAGCAGCGGATACGGCCGCCCTTGGGGCCAAATGTCGCATCGTGGCAGCCCACGTAAGCTACGGGGATGACCAGCGATAAAAAGACATAACTTACCATGGCTACGACGGCACTGGAGCCGCTGTGGATCGTATAGGCACCGATGGGAATGGGAATGATAAAGAAACACATGAAGACACATTGCCGCAAGATATCGCGCCACCAACTCATTTTCTGCAAGACCTCCTAAAATAATGCAAACGAAATCACTTTAGTATACCATATCCAAAAAAGAAAGAAAAGTTTGCGCAAGGCCTGGCTTTTGTGTACAATAGAAATTATAGCAAGTGATTTTAGTCCGCACAGAAAGGAACATACATGACAAAGAATTTTGAATCCCTCGGCATTACGCCGAAGATTTGTGAACTTCTCCATAAGCAGGGCGTCGACGAACCAACGGCCATCCAGGCCCAGGCCATCCCGCCGCTGTTCAAGGGCCGCGATATCCTGGCCCAGGCCCAGACCGGCACAGGCAAGACCTTCGCCTTCCTCCTGCCGTCGCTGCAGCAGATCAAGACAGATATACACGCCGAACAGGTCCTGGTCATGGCGCCGACGCGGGAATTGGCCCGTCAGATTGCCGACGTCGCCGATACGCTGGCACCGGAACTGGGCATCGATGTCCTCAGCCTCATCGGTGGCAAGACCATCGAAAACCAGCTGCAGAAACTGCACCGCCACCCGCACGTCATCATCGGCACGCCTGGGCGCCTCCTCGACCACTGCCGCCGCCATTCCCTCGACCTCAGCGGCGTCCGCCGGGTCATCGTCGACGAAGCGGACCAGATGCTCCAGGCCGGCTTCCTGGAAGACGTCGATACCCTCATCGGCCTGACGCCGAAACGGCGGCAGCTCCTCTTCTTCTCGGCCACCGTCCCGGATAAAATCAAAGGCCTGGCCAAGAAGCACATGCAGAACCCGCTGGTCCTGAATATCCTCGAAGGCCAGACCATCGCCCTGGAAAACATCGAACAGCGCATTTACATGATGACAGAAGAACAGAAACTGCCGAAACTCTGCCAGATGCTGACAGAAATGAACCCTTACCTGGCCATCGTCTTCTGCAATACCAAGGAACGGACATCCCTCCTGGCCGGCAAGCTCATCGCCAAGGGCTTCAATATCGGCGAACTCCACGGCGACATGTCCCAGGGACGCCGTAACCAGGTCCTGCGCGACTTCGCAAAAGCAAAGACGCAGATTCTGGTCGCCACAGACATCGCCGCCCGCGGCATCGATATCGAAGGCATCACCCACGTATTCAACTTCGACGTCCCCCACGATGTCGATTACTACATCCACCGCATCGGCCGCACGGGCCGGGCCGGCAGCGAAGGCTTGTCCATCATGTTCGCCACGGCAGCCGATGAAAACTGGGTCCGCCGCATCGAACACAACATCCACGCGACAATCACCAAATATACCCTGACCGGCCAGGTGAAGGTCAAGGCCAGCAGCAAACCACCGAAAAAGAAAAAGACCTATAAGGACAAGCTGCCTGCCAGCACCTACCAGACGACCAGGGAAAAACGCCATAAACAGCGCCATAAGGGCGGAGACAACCGCCGGCGCCGCTAAAGGAGGTCTTACTCATGAAACGGTATCTCACCATCATCCTCATGCTCTTCACACTCATAGCTGCAGGTTGTACGCCGGCAACGCCGACCAATTCCCAGCAGCAGAAACAGCAGACTCAGACCCAGCAGCAACAGCCGGGCGAAAGCAAGCAGGGCCAGGATACGAAGAGCCAGGCCGACACGAAAGAAACGCCGGTCGCCAACTTACCGACCATCGGCGATACCCAGGCCGATTGGGAAAATGAATGGGGCCATCCCTACTCCCAGGGCGACACGATCCGCGTCTTCCACAATGGCCGCTACCAGGTCGTCTTCCAGAACGGCCGGGCCGTTACGGTGACTATCAAAGTCAAGGACGGTGAAAACGTCAATATCAGCGATCTCCTTCCAGAAGATGCCCAGAAACAATCGGCATCGTCAAAAAACGTCGGCGGGTCCCAGATGGGCGTCGAAAAATGGCACAGCAAGACCCTGGAAAAAGCCTTATCTTCGACAAAAGGCAATTTCACAGTCATGAAACAACCGGGCAGCATCATCATCGACTGCACACCGGATTTGAAGAAATAATCAATGTAGGGGCGCCACGTGGGGCGCCCGCTTCTGAAAAAATAGCGCAAAAAAAGCTGTCGCCTCAAGGTGCGGCAGCTTTTTTTGTGCTGTAAGGATCGCCACGTGCGAGCCCCTACGAGCCACGTGCGAGCCACAACAAAAAAGCTCACGCAAAATGCGTGAGCTTTTTTCTATGGTGACCCGGTAGGGATTCGAACCCTAGACCTACTGATTCGTAGTCAGTCACTCTATCCAGCTGAGCTACCGAGTCATATCTTGTCGTTCCTGACGACTCATATATAATAACAAGAAATCGGAGATATGTCAAGGCTTTTTTTTAGATATAAAATCAAGTTTATAGAAACCGCTCCGGCCCGCTGGGCCACCTCCCCTATAAGGGGAGGCTTGAGTACAGGTCGGAGAGGTTTCCATTTATCAGCACTTATAATCTGCCGATGTCTTTCAGGTATTGTTCGCATTTGGCCTTGATTTCCGGTGTAGCGTCTACCAGGGGTAGGCGGAACGGGCCGGCCGGGAAACCGAGCATGTTGAGCATGGTTTTGACCGGGACCGGGCTGACCGTGCAGAAGCAGCCTTTCATGAAGGGCAGGTACTTCTGATGGAGGGCAGCAGCCTTCTTTACATCACCGTCTTTGTGGGCCTGGATCATTTCGTTCATTTCTTTGCCGATGACGTGGGCAGCGACAGAGATGACGCCTTCGCCGCCGACAGCGACGATAGGCAATGTCAGGTTGTCATCACCGCTGTAGAGATGGAACCCTTCCGGCGCATTGGCTGCGACGTAACCGGCATAGTCGAGGTCGCCGCTGGCATCTTTGAGGCCGATGATGTTCGGGAAATCATGAGCCAGCTGGCAGACCGTCTGCGGTTCGATTTTACCGCCTGTACGGCCCGGCACGTTGTAAATGAAGATGGGCATGTCCGTCGACTTGGCAATGGCTGCAAAGTGGGCGTAACAGCCTTCCTGGTTCGGTTTATTGTAGTACGGGACGATGCACAGCAAGGCATCGACACCCGTATCTTTGGCTTTCTGGGCCATTTCGATGGACTGGGCCGTATTATTGGTCCCGACATTGCCCATGACCAGGGTCTGGCCTTTCAGGGCATCGGCTGTGACTTTGAAGAGCTTGAGTTTTTCTTCTTCCGTCATGACAGCCCCTTCACCTGTAGTAGCACCGACGAGGACGGCCGATCCTTCGTCAGCATATTTCTTAGCCAGTTCGACAGCAGCTTCGTAATTGACGGAGCCATCCTGATGGAACGGCGTAATCATAGCGACAATAACATTGGGAAACGTTAACATAAAGGATTCTCTCCCCTCTTCGTACTAGTGAATCATGTCGTGGGCCAGCATGTATTCGGCAATCTGCAGGGCATTGAGTGCTGCACCCTTGCGGATCTGGTCGCCCGATACCCAGAGGTTGATGG
The DNA here is from genome assembly GCA_902464195.1 of uncultured Megasphaera sp. Classification (GTDB taxonomy): domain Bacteria; phylum Bacillota; class Negativicutes; order Veillonellales; family Megasphaeraceae; genus Megasphaera. The sequence goes on along the minus strand of CABQJB010000009.1, from coordinate 14,511 downwards.
CTTTCGGGTTGTAGAGATCCTTGCGGATACGGCCGACGTAGCAGTCATATTTTTCCGACGTGAACAAAGGCATAGGATATTCCATTTCAGCCGGATTATCCTGGACCTGGGCACCCGGAAAGGCATCGATAGCTTTGCGGATGGCATCGACCGTCAGTTCATCGGCTGTTTCGACATAGACCGATTCGGCATGGCTGCGGAAGACCGGGACGCGGACCGTCGTAGCCGTAATGGCGATGGAGTCATCGTGGAGCATCTTGTGCGTTTCGTTGACCATCTTCATTTCTTCTTTAGTGTAGTCTTTTTCTACGAATTTATCGATCTGCGGGATGAGGTTGAAGGCGATGGGATAATGTTTGGGCAGGCTCTTGCTGGGCAGGATTTTCGGCTGCATTTCTTCGCCTTTGAGGTACGCTTCCGTTTCATCACGCAGTTCGTCGATACCTTCTTTGCCGGCACCGGACACAGCCTGATAGGTGCTGACGATGATGCGTTTGATTGGTGACAAGTCGTGAATCGGCTTGAGGGCCATGAGCATGATGATCGTCGAGCAGTTCGGGTTGGCAATAATGCCCTTATGCCAGGCAATATCTTCAGGGTTGACTTCCGGTACGACCAGGGGGACATCCGGGTCCATACGGAACGTGCTGGAGTTGTCGATGACGACGCAGCCCCGTTTAGCAGCTTCGGGTCCCAATTCCTTACTGATCGAGCCGCCGGCGAACAAGCCGATATCAACACCGTCGAAAGATTCCGGTTTGGCTTCTTCAACCGTATATTCCTGGCCGTTGACGGTCAATTTCTTACCAGCCGAACGGTACGATGCTAACAACTTCAACTTGCTGTACGGGAATTTTCGTTCTTCGATCAAGCGGATAAATTCCTGGCCTACGGCACCTGTGGCACCTAAAATCGCTACTACCGGTTCTTTTGTCATAACAAACTTCCTCCCCTAATGGTTCTTTTATAAATAGTTTTCCAGTCCAAAGGTCAAACCCGGACGGGAGCTTACTTTTTTGACGGCTAAGACGACGCCGGGCATGAAGGACTTGCGGTCCATCGAGTCGTGGCGGATCGTCAGCAATTCGCCGTACCCCCCAAACAGGACTTGCTGATGTGCGACGTAACCCGGCAGGCGGACGCTGTGGATAGGGATCCCGGCGACAGAGGCACCGCGGGCGCCGTCGAGGCTTTCATGGGTCTTGTCCGGAGCCGTTTTAGCACCAGCGGCTTTGCGGGCAGCCTCAATCTTATCAGCTGTCATGATGGCCGTACCGGACGGCGCATCCAGTTTATTGTTGTGATGGAGTTCGATGATTTCGACGTCCGGCAAATACGGAGCGACTTCCGTCGAGAGCTTCATCATCAAGACAGCACCGATGGAAAAGTTCGGCGCAATGAAAATACTCGTCTTCTTTTCCAGGGCCAGGGCGTTGAGTTCATCGCGCTGGTCTGCCGTCAGGCCCGTCGTGCCGACGACCATGTTGACGCCGTGTTCGATGCAGGTCTTGGCGTTGTTGAAGATGACTTTCGGTGTCGTGAAATCGACGACAACATCCGGTTTGATGTCATCGAGGGCAGCGCCCAGGTCATCGCGGATGGCCAGGCCTAAGTGGCCGACACCGGCGATATCACCGACATCTTCACCGACATGAGTGATGCTGATACCGCCGGCAACTTCCAATTCCGGATCTTCAAAGACAGCTTTGACGACCTGGCTGCCCATGCGGCCATCGGCACCATTGACTAATACACGAAGCATATCTATCCCTCCTATGGGTTCGTTTTCGTAGAACTTCTATTTTTTGAAATTATAATTAACTATATACCTATCGCGGACATTCGTCAACCCGCAAAGCAATGTCGAATCGCAAGTCAAGGGCATTACATGCCCTTTCCTACGATTTGGGGAATCTGATAGGTCCGGACCAGTGCGATGACACAATTCAGGCGGGCGCCCCACGTGGCGCCCCTACAGCGCAAGTCAAGGGCATTACATGCCCTTTCCTACGATTGGGGGAATCTGATAGGTCCGGACCAGTACGATGACACAATTCAGGCGGGCGCCCCACGGGGCGCCCCTACAGCGCAAGTCAATGGCATTACATGCCCTTGACTTGCTTTACAATCTGGCGGGCTGCCTCGATGCTGGCCTTGGTCGTATCGTTGCCGGCGAACATGCGGGCGATTTCCAGGACGTGTTCCCCTTCCGAGAGGCCCCGGACCTGGGTGACCGTGCGGCCGTCCATTTCTTTCTTATAAATGAAATAATGGTGGTCGGCAATGGCCGCCGTCTGCGGCAGATGGGTGATGCAAAAGACCTGGCCCTGACCGGAGAGCTGGCGGATGTGATCGGCGACCTGCAGGCCCGTCTGGCCGCTGATGCCGACGTCGATTTCATCAAAAATCATGGTCTTGCCCGTCGTCCGTTCGGGACCGGCCGTCTTCAGGGCCAGGGCAATACGCGATACTTCGCCGCCCGAGGCGATTTTGGCCAGGGGCTGCATATCTTCACCCGTATTGGCCGAAAAATAGAGCTCGATGCCGGCCGAGCCGTCCGGCGTGATATCCTTCATCGGTTCGATGTGGAAAGCGATGCGGCTGTTCAGCATGCCCAGCTTGTTGAGCGTCGCCGTCATAGTCCGGCTGAACTGGCCGTCGGCATCACGACGGGCAGCGGCCAGGACCTGGGCCTGCTGGCGCACAGCTTCGGCCTGACGGGCCAGTTTCTCTTCCAGCTTGGCCAGATGGCTTTCAGACTGGTCGAGCCGTTCGTAATCAGCCTTGGCCTTGGCCAGGAATTGCAGGATATCGGCGACGGTGAAACCGTATTTGCGCTTGAGCTTTTCAATCGACGCCAGGCGGGACTGCATGGCATCCAGGGCCCGTTCATCGAAGTCGAAAGAATCGGCATAGCGCAGGAGGCCGTCGTGGACGTCTTCGATTTCATAGGACAACGTCTCGACTTTGCCGGCCAGGGCGCTGAAGGCTTCATCGTAAGCCGACGCCTTCTCCAGGCTGCGGTGAATGGTCTCAATCTGTTCGATGACACCGGGCTGGCGTTCGCCCCCTTCCAGGGCAAACATGGCTTCCTTCAGGTTATCCTTGATGTGTTCAGCATGGGAAGCCTTGTTGATTTTCTGTTCCAGCTCGTCATCTTCCCCTTCTTTCAGAGCGGCCCCTTCGATTTCCTTGATCTGGAAGGCCAGGATACTGAGCATCCGCGCCTTTTCGCTTTCATCATGGCGCAGGGCCTTGATTTCCCCTTCCGTCTGGTGCCACTGGCGATATAATCCGTCGTAGTCCTGGCGAGCTTGACGGACGTCTGCCGTGAGGCCGTCGAGGATGGCTACATGGTAAGACGGGTTGAAAATCAGGCTGTTGTCGAACTGGCCGTGGATATCCAGGAGGTAGGCGCCGAGGCGCCGCAGGACCGTCGTCGGTACCAGCGTGCCGTTGACCAGGATCGTCCCGCGGCCGCTGCGCTGGAACTGGCGGGAAATGATGAGCTGTCCTTCATCAACTTCGATGTGGTTATCGGTCAGGAGCTCTTCCAGGCCTTCTGGCAAAGGAGAAAAAAAGAACGCGCCTTCGACGAGGAATGAGTCCGTCCCATGACGAACGAACGATGCCGATGCGCGTTTGCCTGCCAGCATACCGATGGCGTCGAGGAGAATCGATTTGCCGGCGCCGGTTTCGCCGGTAAAAATCGTCACCCCGTCGCCAAAAGTAAGGTGCAGGTCTTCAATCAGAGCAAAATTGTGGATGTGCAGGGACTGCAGCATAAGGGCCTCATTCCTTCATCAGCGATACGATAAGTTTGACCAGTTTCGGAACCGTTTCCGTGTCCTTGACGATGAGGAGGACTGTGTCATCGCCGGCCAGGGTGCCGATGACATTTTCCCAGCGGGCATGGTCGATAGCAGCGGCAATGGGATTGGCCGATCCAGGCAGGGTATGGACGATGATCTGATTATAGGCCGAATCGACGCGGACGATGGAGTCCTGGAAAAGGCGAGCCATGCGGTTCTTGGACATGAGCATATTCTGTTCCGGCGACAAGGCGTAGCGGTAATGGCCGTCACTGGTCGGGACCTTGATGAGCATGAGCTCTTTGATATCGCGGGAAACCGTAGCCTGTGTGACTTCGATGCCTTCTTCCTGCAAAGCCTTGGCTAATTCTTCCTGCGTTTCGATAGGACGGGACTGGACAATTTCTTTAATCTTTGTGTAACGGAATCTCTTCATAATGACGTTTCCCTCTTTTCTGTACAATATATAATACGGGTGGACAATGCACCTCATTGACGGGTTGCCAGGACGAAATATGGAAGTCCTGCTGGGGTATGGTCTGTAAGAACGACCGCAGCGCTTGTTCTTCACAAGCCCCGGCTTCCGTGCCGGGATAGGCTGCTATCATAATTATCCCATTTATCGCAATTTTATTCAAGCCTATTTTTATAGCTTTTAGTGTTATTTCACAATTTGTATGAATTTTATGGTCACCAGACGGCAAATAGCCTAAATTAAATACGATAATGTCAACGTCTGACTGTACATCGGCCAGCAGTTGTTCATGAGACCCGCAGCGGCAGCGGACGTCTTTGTCCCCCAATCCTTCGTCCTGCAGGCGCTGGCGCGTGCGCTCGATGGCGCAGGGCTGGATATCGAAGGCGTAGAGGACGGCGTCATCAGGCATGGTGCGGGCCAGGAAGGCCGTGTCGTGGCCGTTGCCGCAGGTCATGTCGACGAGGACATGGGCCTGGCGGGCGTAGGGTTCTGTCATCATATGTGATACCGTAACAGCATTGCGGAATGGATACATGTCAATCATTTCCCATCATTTTCGTAAATAAGTTGCTATAAAAATAATTCTTGTTGAAGCGGATGATTTTCAAGACGTGGTCGGACTTGCGGACCTGGAGGGTCATGTTGCGCATGAGTTCCTGGTCCATCATGCCGTCGACAGAGACGCGGACGCTGTTGCGGCTGTTGGCGACCGTCACCGACACCTGGTCGTCATCGCGCAGGACCAGGGGCACTTTCAGCAGCAGATGCGGGCAGATAGGCGTGACCATGATGCAGGGCACACTGGGCGCGACGATAGGACCGCCGCTGGAGAAGGTATAGCCCGTACTCCCCGTCGCCGTAGCCACGATGAGGCCGTCGCCGGGATACTGCTGGATGAAGTGGCCGTTGATGCTCAGATCGATGCGGATGAGCTTGCCTACGTTGCCGTGGCCGATGACGATGTCGTTGAGGGCATCGGGCAGGGACTGGACCAGGCCGTCTTCATAGCACAGTTCCGAATGGAGCATCATCCGTTCTTCCAGGAAATAGCGTCCGGCCAGGATGTCTTCCATGCGCTTTTCCAAGGTCTTGGTCTCGACTTCATAGAGAAAGCCCAGGGAGCCCAGGTTGATGCCGCAGACCGGGACATCGGCTTCGGCGAACTGCTTGGCCATCTTGAGAATCGTTCCGTCGCCGCCGAGGATCATGGCCACATCGATGGTGCTGTAAATGGTCATACGCGGCCGCAGGTGTTCGGCGCCGATCCGCTGATAGGCCGGCTGGCGGCTTTCACTGACGTAAGCCGGCAGGTAGTATTCAATGCCATGTTTTTCACAAATCTTGATCATCTGCTGGACAATGGCAGCACTTTCACGTTTGACGAGGTTCGGGAAAATACCGATACGCATGGAGATCACCTACATTTCATGGGATTTACTGACGATATCATCGACGACGGCGTCGGTGATATCGTTATGGCACGGATCGTCTTTCCGGCTGTACAAGAGATATTCGATATTGCCGTCGGCCCCCTTGATGGGCGAAAAGGTCAGGCCCAGCGGCGACAGGCCGCAGTCGGCGATGCCATCCGTGACGTGGCGGATGACGTCGCGGTGGACCTGGATATCGCGGACGATGCCGCCTTTGCCGACATGTTCCCGGCCCGCTTCAAACTGCGGTTTGATGAGCGTGACCATCGTGCCGCCTGCCTTGAGCAGCGGTTCGACGGCCGGCATGATTTTGAGCAGGGAAATAAAGGAGACGTCGATGGAAATGAAATCGACGGGCTCGCCGATATCTTCAACGGTGACGTTGCGGATATTGGTCCGTTCCATGTTGACGACGCGGTCATCGGTCCGCAGTTTCCAGGCCAGCTGTCCATAGCCGACATCGACGGCAAAGACCTTGGCCGCCCCGCGCTGGAGGGCACAGTCCGTGAAACCGCCTGTCGAGGCGCCAATATCCATCATGGTCTTGCCCGTCAAATCGATGGGAAATGTTTCCATGGCCTTTTCCAGTTTCAGGCCTCCCCGGCCGACATAGGGAATGGGATTGCCCTTGACGGTAATATCTACGTCGACGGGCAACTTCGTGCCCGCCTTATCGACGCGCTGGTTGTCGACAAAGACCAGGCCGGCCATGATGGTCGCCTTGGCCTTTTCCCGGCTTTCAGACAAGCCGCGGCTGACGAGAAGCACGTCTAATCTTTCTTTATGCTGCATACCTGTAATACCCCTCTCACATTAATGAACGCGGACCAGCAGATGTTCGACCAATTCTTTCAGGAACCAGGCCTGCGCCCCCAGCGGTTCCAGGGCCTGGACGGCCTTGTCGGCCGCTTCGCGGGCCATGCGCCGGGCTTCGTCCAGGGAAAAGATGGTCACATACGTGGCCTTGTCGTTACGGGCGTCGCTGCCGACGGGTTTGCCCAGCAGGGCTTCATCGCCGACGACATCGAGGATATCGTCAGTGATTTGGAAGGTCAGGCCCATGTACGACGCATAGGCTTCCAGGGCCTGCCGCTGCTGCGGCGATGCATCGGCGACAATAGCTGCCATGTCGATGGCTGCCTTGAAGATGACGCCCGTTTTGGAACGGTGCAGGAGTTCCATGCCTTCCCGGCCGATGGCCATGTCTCCGTCCGTTGCCAAGTCGAAAGCCTGGCCGCCGACCATACCGGCCGGTCCGGCCGCTCTGGCGATGACGGCGATACAGCGGTTCAGTTTGTCCGGCGCAATGCCTTTCTGGCTGGCCATGAGCTCGAAGGCGAAGGTCAGCAGGCCGTCACCGGCCAGGGTGGCCAGGCCGGCACCGTAGACGACATGGTTCGTCGGCTTGCCCCGGCGCAGGTCGTCATCGTCCATGCAGGGCAGGTCGTCGTGGATCAGGGAATACGTATGGATACATTCGAGAGCGCAGGCCAGGCCTGTATAAGGAGAGGCATCCTGTCCCAGGGCTTCGACCGTCGCCAGCAGAAGAACCGGGCGGATGCGCTTGCCGCCGGCCAGGAGACTGTAATTCATGGCTTCATAGAGCCTGGAAAAACGCGGCTGGTCCGTCGTCAGTACGTGGGCCAGGTAGTCGTCGACGCGCTGGCGCTGGCCTGCCAGATAGTCTTGGAAGGTCATAAGTCCAACACCCCTTCAGCCGGCGCATCGTCACTGCTGTCCTTATCGGCCCGGACATCGGCCAGGGCCTGGGCCTTCTGGCGGGCATATTCCAGGGCGCCTTCACAGGACTGGGATAATTTGATGGCCTTTTCATATAAATCGAGGGACTGCTTCAGCGTCAGGTCCGGTGCATCCAGTTCCTGTACGAGCTGTTCCAATTTTTCATAATTGCTTTCAAAACTCTTCAATTTATCAGTCGTTCTTGCCATATATGTCCACCTCTTTAACAGCCGTCGTAATCGTCCCGTCGACGACTTGTATCGTCAGCGGGGAATCTTTTGACACGCTGTGGATATCTGTAAGGATCTTGTCATGCTGCATGAGCTGGCCGTAGCCACGGCGCACAAGGGCTGCCGGATTCAGGGCCTGCAGGGACGCCGTCAGGGTATTCAGCTTCCCCTGCTTCTGTTCCAGACGGAGGCGCAGCTGGCGGTCAGCCTGTTCCATCAGGCCTGCCAGGCGGGCTTCACGCATAGCCAGGAAGGCATCGTAACGCTGCAGGTTCAACCGGCCTGCGGCTTGTTCGACCCAGCGCTGCCGGTCTTCGATGCAGGCCATGACCCGTTCGTAAGCCCGGTCTGCCAGTGCGGCCAGGTCCATTTCCGCTTCGCTGACGTCAAAGAAAGCCATTTCCGCGGCATGGGTCGGCGTCGCCGCCCGCACGTCAGCGGCATAATCGGCCAGGGTCGTGTCCGTTTCATGGCCGATGGCCGTAATGACCGGTACGCTGGCGCCGTAAATGGCCTTGACCACAGCCGGGCTGTTGAAGCACCATAAATCTTCCATAGAGCCGCCGCCGCGGCCGACGATGAGGACGTCCAGGTCCTTGCGCCGCCCCATTTCGCCGATGGCCTTGGCGATGGCCGTATCGACGCCGTCGCCCTGGACGGGAATGGGATGCAGGATGATTTCGGCATAGGGGTTGCGCTCGCCGGCAATCTTATAGATGTCGTGGAGCACAGCGCCGGTCTTTGACGTCAGAACGCCGATGCGCCAGGGGAATCGCGGCAGTTCCTTCTTGTGGCTGCTGTCAAAATAACCCTGGGACGCCAATTCGTTCTTGATGCGTTCGTACTGGGCCTGCAAAGACCCGGTCCCCTGGGAAAAGAGCTGTTCAATGATAAAGGAAAGGGCGCCGCCTTTTTCATAGACGTTGACGGCGCCGATGACGACGACATGGTCCCCTTCGCGGACGGCCCGGACCGCTGCCGTTACGCGGCTGCGGAAGACGATGGCCCGGATGGAGCACTGATCATCGCGGATATTCATATAATAATGGCCGTTCGACGCCCGCTTGAGGCCGATGATGTTGCCTTCCATAGCGATGCTCTGCAAGCGGTAATCACCGTGGATATCATCTTTGATGCGGCGGACGACGTCCGTAACCGATGCATATTTCATGATTTCTTCCCTTCCTGTACGGCAGCCCAGAAGGCGGCGCCAGACGCGTTGTCGGCACTGAAGCCGTCGGCTGCCAGATTCAGGTCAATCTGATGGCGGCGGCAATAGCCGCTCATCTGCCGGCGCAGGTAGCCGTTGGACATGACGCCGCCCGCGGCGACGAGATGCTTCATGCCGTCGGCTGCAGCGTAATCGAGGAGACTCTCCAGCCCGCGCCAGACCGTCGACAGCGTCCAGCTGCAAAGGCAGGCCGGGTCTTCTCCGCCGGCAGCGATGCGCCGCTGGCCCTGCGATTCGGGTCCGGAAAAGCTGACCTGGCCGTCACGGCAAAAGACATGGGCCCCTTTGACGGGCGGATTCACCGTCTGGGCCAGTTTGTCGACATGGACGCCAGCCGGAAAGGGCAGGCCCAGGGCGACGCCCATGCGGTCGATGAACTGGCCGGCACTGATGTCGCTGGTGCCGCCGATGCGGGTGATATCGAGGCCTTTTTCATCGGGGACGGCCCGCAGCAGGTCTGTCGTCCCACCGGACAGATGGATACCATAAAAAGGCTCACTGCCAATGTGACCCATGCTGCGCAGGACGGCGAGGAGATGATTTTCCTGATGGCTCAGGCGATACAAAGGCACGCCCAGGACGGCGGCCAATGCCCGGCCATAACCGAGGCCGGCCAGGAAAGCGGGCATGTACGAATCATCCCGGCGCCGGGGCTGGTCGGTCACGGCAATGGCCCGGATATGGGCACCGGCCAGGGCGCCAGCCAGCCGTTCAAAGAGGACCGGCAGATTGCGCGTATGCTGATAGACCATGTTGGACTGGGACAGGCCGCGTCCTCCCTTATTGACGCTCAGGATGATGCGTTCATCGGCGACGACGTCATAAGCCGCATCGACGAGGCACAGCGACGTCGTATAGCAGCTGGTATCGATGCCGAGAAAGACGTCCATCAGGCCTTGGACCTTACATAAGCGCCCAAGATGCCGTTGACGAACCGCGCCGACTTGTCGCCGCTGAATTCCTTGGCCAGGATGACCGCTTCATTGAGGACGATGGACGGTGCCAGGCTTTCCTTGGGATATACGAGTTCGCACAAGGCCAGGCGCAGTATATTGCGGTCCGTGCGGTTCATCCGTTCGATGTCCCAGCCCTTGGCAAAAGAGCGGATGATCGTATCCAGTTCGTCCCGGTGTTCTGTCGTCGTTTCGACGAGATACGTGCAATAATCATTGCGTTCCTGATCACTCAGTTCCGGGCCGTCTTCGGTCAAAGCGTCGGTCGTGACGTAATCATTTTCCAGGATTTCCTGTTCGCTGTACTGGATATCATTTTCTCCGTGGAATTCACGGGAATATAAAAGTTCAAGCGCCTGCTGGCGCGCTTTATGTCTGCTCACGAGTTTCCTCCTGTAATAACTTTATTCAGCCGGCAGTACCGCCAGGTCTTCAATGGTAACGGAAATATCAAGGCCCTCTGGTTCGACCATGGCGTCGATGGCCTCAGCCGCCCGCTGCTGGACATCCAGGGCCAGGCCGTGCAGGTCGCTGCCATAACGGGCGCGGACAGCCAGATTGAGATGGACGACGCCGTCTGTCACGGCCGCGCTGCGGCTGCGGATGGCGTCGACGCCAGGAGCCTGACGGCCGGCCGTCTCGGCGATATGGCGCAGGGCCTTGGCACTGACGGCATAGGCAAAATCCTGTTCCTCATCCATGGCGTTCCTCCTCTCCGAACACTAACTGTTGTACAATGATGTGGACCGCCGTAACCGTGCAGGCCGTCGCCTTTTCGACGGCATCCTTGACGGACTTCTGCACTTCCAGGGCTACGTCGGGAATACGGCAGCCATAGCGGACGACCAGGCGGACTGTCAATTCGATGCGCTGGCCGTCGATAGAGACGTCGACGCCACGGCCCGGAAGGGTACGCCCCAGCTTTTCCGCTGCCACTTCAGCGATATTCGTCCCCAAATCAGCCACATAGGCCGATTTGGCCGCCGTCAGGGCCGCAATGGAGGCAATGACGCGCTGGGAAATATGGATACTCCCCCATTCATTCACTTCAGTCGTTTCCATGGGAATCACCCCTTTAGTCCACAAAAGGGGCTGTCGCGCGTGCGAAGCCCCTTTGATACCCTATGCTAGCGGCTGGCGGCTAACGACTTGCGTTAACCTTATGCTCTGCCGATATACTGGCCGGTTCTCGTGTCGATCTGGAGAACTTCGCCTTCATTGATAAAGAGCGGTACTTTGACGACATAACCCGTTTCCAATTTAGCCGGTTTGCTGCCGCCTGTAGCTGTATCACCACGGACACCGGGATCGGTTTCGACGACTTTCAATTCGACAGCAGCCGGGAGATCGATGCCGATGACTTTGCCTTTGAACATCATGACGGAAACGTTCATTTCTTCTTTGAGGAAATGGACAGCGTCACCGAGGTTTTCTTTGTTCAATTCGATCTGTTCATATGTTTCGTTATCCATGAAACAGTACATGCCTTCGTTTTCATAGAGGTACTGCATCTGGCGGCGGTCGACGTGGCCGTCCTGTACTTTTTCGCCAGCATTCCAGGTACGTTCAACAACAGCGCCCGTTTCGAGGTTCTTGATCTTAGCGCGGACGAAAGCAGCGCCTTTACCCGGTTTTACATGCTGGAATTCAACGACCTGCCATACCTGGCCGTCGATTTCGATAGTTACGCCTGGTCTGAAATCATTACTTGTAATCATGTGTAAACTCCTCCTATAACAGCTCCATCAAATCTTTGGGTGTTTTGGTTAAAATTTCACAGCCGTTGGCTGTAACGGCAACGGAATCCTCAATGCGGACGCCAAACTTGCCTTCTATGTACAGTCCCGGTTCTACCGTGACTATCATATTCTCTTCGAGTACGCCTGTCGAACGCGGCGACAGGACCGGTTGTTCGTGGATTTCCAGGCCCGTACCGTGGCCCAGGGAATGAGTGAAATACTGGCTGACGTGGTAGCGGGCGAAGTAGTTGCGCACGGCAAAATCGACTTCGCGGCGGGAAACGCCGGCCTTGATGAGCGATACGCCCAGCTCCTGGCCTTCCAGGATGAGATGGTAGAAATCTTTCTGGAACTGCGACGCCTTGCCGACGACGACAGTCCGGGTAATATCCGAATGGTAGCCTTCCCAGACGGCACCGAAATCAAAGGTGACGAAATCGCCGGCTTCGACGACTTTCGGGCTGGCCGTACCGTGGGGCATAGCCGAGCGCTTGCCGGAAGCGACGATGGTCGTAAAGGACTTTTCTTCCGAGCCTAAGAGCAGCATATTGCTTTCCAGGCGGGCAGCCAGTTCCTTTTCGGTGACGCCAGGCTTGATGTACGGCAATAAATCGGCAAAGGCCCGGTCAGCGATGTTGCTGGCCTTGCGCGTCGCTTTCAGCTCATACGGTTCCTTCACAGCCCGCAGGCTGGTCAAATCGCAGGGCAGGAAGCCGCATAAGGCTCCGTCGGAAATATTTTCGTACATAAAATGGGTCAGGAAATTTTCTTCATACGCTGCCACGCCGATTTCCATGTCGTTCAGTGACGAACGGATGGATGCCGATAAGGCATTGTGGTGGTTCTTGATATCGTACCACGCCCCGGACTGGTTGGCAGCTTGTTCCGTATAGCGGGAATCAGTCCATAAGACGGCCTGGTCCAGGCCGATGACCAGGGCCCCTTCACCGCCCGTAAAGGCACTGAAGTAGCGCAGGTTTTCAGGTTGGACGATAATGACGCCGTCTGCATCGTGTTCCTGGAGAAAAGCGCGCAGGCGGGCGATTCGTTGTTCTATCATAGTATCCCCCTATCACCCTATAGTAATTCAATCATATTTTATGATACCATATTTTCCACTGGCTGAAAAGATAAAATTGCAAATCACCGGTTCTGGCTGCGCAGGGCTTCCCGTTCTTCATCGGTCAATGGGCGGAACTGGCCTGGCTCCAAACCGTCATCGAGGACGACGCTGCCGATGGAGCGGCGGTGGAGCTGGACGACTTTCAGGCCGACAGCGGCGCACATGCGCTTGACCTGATGGAACTTGCCTTCCTGGACGACGACCGTCAGGGACTGGGGCCCAGTCTGTACGGCTTTGGCCGGCAGGCAGTGCAGACCGTCGTCGAGGACGATGCCGCTGGCAAATCGGTCTCCCACATCTTCGGGAATATCCCCTTCGACGACGGCATCGTATATCTTGTCAGTATGCTTTTTCGGCGATGTAATGCCATGGGCCCAGGTCCCGTCATTGGTGATGAGCAGGAGGCCCGTCGTATCCTTGTCGAGGCGGCCTACGGGAAAGAGGCCGGCCCCCTGATACTGGCGCGGCAGAAGGCCGATGACCGTCGGCGATACGTTGTCTTCCGTAGCTGACACGGCGCCGGCCGGCTTGTAGAGCATGAGATAAATATACTCTTCATACTGAACGGCCTGGCCGTCGACGGCGATGGCATCGGCTGCCGGGTCGATTTTCTGGCTGCTGTCGCGGCAGACGACGCCATTGACGGTCACGTGACCGCCTTTGCACAATTCCTTGAGTTCCCGCCGCGTCCCCCAGCCCGTATGGCCCAGGAGCTTGTCGAGGCGCATTGTCTTTGCCATGATGCCTCCTTATAACGACGGCATCTTGTCCCACTGGGGCTGGTACCCCGTCAGGCCTTCCAGATGCTGCGTGCAGTTCATGAGGGTCATGACATTGCGGTCGCCGTAATATTCGATGATGTTAAAGGCTGTATTGAACTGCTGGAAGCACCAGATGCGCTTCATATCGAGGCCCAGCAGGCCGAAGAGCAGGCAGCGGATGGCCGCCCCGTGGGATACCATGAAGACGCTGTCGCCGTCCTTGTGATGCGACAGGATTTCCCGCGTCTTCTTCAGCGTCCGGTCCCGGACCTGGCAGAACGATTCGCCGCCCCGGGCCGGCAAGGTCCCGTCCGACGCATAGACCGCTTCCAGTTCGCCTGGCCACTGGGTCGTGATTTCCTGATACGTATGACCTTCCCAGACGCCGAAATCGGCTTCCTTCAATTCATCGTAAGCGACGACATCCAGATGGTGCGGTGCAGCCACACATTCGGCCGTCACCTTGGCGCGCTGGAGCGTACTGCTGTAGACGGCATCGAGATGGACATGGCGGAAAAATTCTCCCAGGCACTTGGCCTGTTCCAGGCCGTGTTCATTGAGGGGGACGTCGGTCGACCCCTGATACCACTGCTGGACATTGCCTTCTGTTTCGCCATGACGTGCTAAATATAATTTAATCATCGTGTTCCTCCAGTATTCCCTATAAGTAATTCAACCTTCGTGCCCTTCCATTATAACAAGAAATCGGCGACCTTGCTACCGACGGCCGTCATCAGGAGAAGGGCCATTTCGCTGCCTTCAAGGACGGCGCCATACGTATCGCCCGTGACGCCGCCCAGCTTGCGGCTGATGCGGCTGTTGGCCCACAAAGAGAGGAGCATGGCCGCCCCTAAGAGGGCCAGATAAAAAGGGCCGCAGAAAAAGACCGGTACCAGGGCCAGCAGAAACGCTTTTTCTACGGTGTGCGCCGGCGCGTAAGTGACGAAAGCCCGGCCCAGCCCCTGCTCGCGGGCATATGGAAACTGGAAAATGCTGATCAAAGTCCCGAAGCGG
>CABQJB010000008.1 GCA_902464195.1 uncultured Megasphaera sp. | reverse complement strand
ATTTACTGGGTTTTCAGCCTTTTACTCTTTTTTAAGTGTCAAACTTGGGATTATACCTAACTTTCATCATATAAGTAAAGCATTTTTGCTATTTTATTTTGACATATGATAAAACAGTATGTATCATCATTTCAATCCATACCGTTCCATCGGGTCCTGGATGTTCTTAATCGGCGTCGACGTCAGGATAATGTCATCGACATAGGGCTCATTGTGGCGCACGACGATGACCAGGGACACGCCTTTCTGGTAAGGACTGTCGTAGTAATAGGCGTCGACGGATTTTTCTTTATCCGGCCCCCATTCGACGCGGTCCGGCCGGCCATATAAGGCCAGGATCGTCGAGACGTGATAGCCCAGGGTCGCCCCGCGGCCGGTATAGGCGTTATTCGTCAAGAGGAAAACTTTCTGCACGATATTGCGCCGGTCCACTTCGACGCCGTAATCGCCATAGAGCCAGAAGTTGCTGTTATTGCGCTTGACCAGGTTGGTCCACATGTTGTACTTATTCGGTTCGAAGGGCTGGTTGAGGCCGAAGCCCATAAGGGTAAAATCCCGTTCGCCCAATTTCATGCGGTCTGCCGGTTCGTCGCCGGTAATATACGGCGGCCGTACGGGCATGAGGGCCACGCGTTCGATACGGCGGTTGCCGATGGCAAAGACGTACATGACATCTTTCCGCGGACTTTCATAGGTAAAGTAATAAACGTTGGCATCGGCATCGCGCAGGACCGAATCAGGCAGGCCATACTGGCGCAACAGCACTTCAGCCGGGTATTTCAGGCGAACGTCCCGGCCGATGAGGATGTTCGTCCCAGCCGACAGGAACATCGATTCCGCACCGGGCAGGACGGCTTTGCGCGTATCTGCGCTGTGGCGCAGGCTGTCGGCCGTCTTGTTGCGGAAGACGAAGCGCATCTTCAAATCCTTGTCGTTATACTGCATGGTCGTATAATGGGTACTGCGGGAAAACTTCGCCGGCGGCCCAAAAATGCGTTTGACCTTGGCCTGGCTGTCGCCGTGATGGATACTGCCGATGTAGAAATCACTGGCCTGCAGGGGCGGAATGGTCAGCGTATCCAGCGAATCGAGGAGGACACAGTCATCGTCCGTCGGTATATGGGCCGTTTCTTTCTTGTTGTCTTTATTATTTTTGCCGTCTTTGTCGGTTTTATCCACTTTGCCGGCTTTATCATCGGACTCCGGTACAACGGCATTGGCGGCTTTATCGGCGGCCTTCTGGGCTGACGGAACGTCCCCTGCTTTCCCGTCGGCATCCACTGCGGCAACGGCGGCCCCGGTCAGGGCCTTTTCCGGCGTCTCAGCCGACGCCGCTCCCGTTACTGGCCCCCAGGCCAGGCAGGCAGCGAAGAGCAGCGCAGCCATGGCTGTACATTTCATAGCTATCCTCCTTCGTAGGATTGAGAAAACGGAGCTGTCCAATGAAGACAGCTCCGTTTTACGTTGGTCGTAGGCCGTTCATCGTTTGTCGCAAGGGAGAAAAAACAACGAGCCATCGCGATGAACGATGAACGACGAACGAAAAACTGTTAAGTCAAAGGAATCGTGCATGATGGCAGAAACCTTCATGGAACCGTCCTTGTCTTATTTGTGCTGTTCCGGACGGCTCAACGGGAAGAGGAGGACGTCGCGGATAGACGGGCTGTTGGTCAGGAACATGACCAGTCGGTCAATGCCGATGCCCAGGCCGCCTGTCGGAGGCAGGCCATATTCCAGTGCGCGGCAGTAGTCTTCGTCCATCTGATGCGCTTCGTCATCACCGCGTTCCCTTTCCTTCATCTGTTCGATGAAGCGGTTGCGCTGGTCGATGGGGTCATTCAATTCCGAGAAGCCGTTGGCCAGTTCACGGCCATAGATGAAGGCTTCAAAACGATAGGTCAAGAGCGGGTTATCCCGGTCCTGTTTGGTGAGCGGCGAGATTTCCAGGGGATGGCCGGTGATGATTGTCGGCTGGATAAGGTTTTCTTCGACGAATTTTTCAAAGAAAGCGTTGATAATCTTGCCGACGCCATCATACTGGCCGTATTCGACGTCGTGTTCGTCAGCCATCTTACGGGCCGTTTCGACATCGGTGACGCCTTCAAAGTCAGCACCGCTGAATTTCTTGACGGCTTCGATCATGGTCATGCGGTCCCACGGCGGCGTGAGGTCGATTTCTTTGTCGATATAGGTCAATTTCATCGTACCATAGAGCATTTCTGCCAGCTTGGAAACCATATCTTCCGTAATGTTGATGACGTCTTCCAAGTCGCCATAAGCCTGGTACAATTCGACCGTCGTGAATTCCGGGTTATGACGCGTATCGATGCCTTCGTTGCGGAAGCAGCGGTTCATTTCATAGACCCGTTCCAGGCCGCCGACGAGGAGGCGTTTAAGATGGAGTTCCGGTGCGATGCGCAGGTAAATATCCATATCGAGGGCGTTGTGATGCGTCTTGAACGGACGGGCTGCAGCGCCGCCGGCGATGGTATGGAGCATCGGTGTTTCGACTTCCAGGAAGTGGCGGTCATCGAGGTATTTGCGGATACCTTTGATGATTTTCGACCGTTTGATGAACGTGTCTTTGACTTCCGGATTGACGATGAGGTCGAGGTAACGCTGGCGATACCGCGTTTCCTTATCGGTCAGGCCGTGGAATTTTTCCGGCAGCGGACGGAGCGATTTGGACAAGAGGGTCCATTTTTCGACACGGATTGTCGTTTCACCTGTATGGGTGACGAAGACTGTCCCTTCGACGCCGACGATATCACCGATATCGAGGAGCTTGAACAAGTTGTACGATTCTTCACCGAGTACGTCTTTACGGAAATAGAGCTGGATTTCACCGCTCAAGTCGCGGAGAACGCAGAAAGCGGTCTTGCCGTGACGGCGGATGGCCATGAGGCGGCCGGCGACGCTGACGACGGTTTCATTCTTTTCCAGTTCAACAGCGTCATCTTTGACTTCCTGTGCATGATGATCCCAGTTGTATTTCTGACCGAAGGGATAGATACCGGCGTCGATGAATTCCTGCATCTTTTCGCGGCGGACCTTCATCTGGTCATTCAATTTTTCTTCTTCAATAATGGGCGTTTCTTTTTCTTTCGTATCCGACATGATATTCCTCCTAGGATTATTCTGCATCAGGTGGCAAGATGCGGTATTTGATTTCACCTGCCGGTGCTTTGACGGTAACGACAGCCGGATTGGCAGCATCGATGACCTGGCCGAGGATGGCTTTCCCTACAGGAGATTCATTGGAAATGCGGCCGTTGAACGGATCGGCTTCAGCTGTACCGACGACGGTGTAATCGAAGCGGTCCCCCGTTTCGGCATCTTCCAGGATGACTTTGGAACCGAGGCGGACTTTATCCGAGCCATCATCGGTTTCTTTGATGATCTTAGCCGTGCGGATCTTGGCTTCCAGTTCGGCAATGCGGCCTTCGATGATGCCCTGTTCATTCTTGGCGGCATCATATTCGGCGTTTTCGCTCAAGTCACCGAGGGCGATAGCTTCTTTGATGCGCTGAGAAATTTCAATGCGGCGGACCGATTTCAGTTCATTCAATTCATCTTTTAATTTCTGTAACCCTTCCTGGGTAATCAGCGTTTCGTTGGTCATGATATTCCTGCTCCTCCTGCGATATAATCACGTTTCAATATTAATCTTTAATTTATACCGTACTCTTAATTATATGCACATCTGTCCCTTGTGTCAATAAAGCAGCTATGTCCCGGCCTGGCGTGCCTTGTCCATCATATCGTGGACGATAGCCCGGAATTCATCGGCCGAACCGGCGCGGTTGATGCGTTCGCGCAGGGCTGCTGAGCCATAGAGGCCGTGAGTATACCACGAGGCGTGAGAACGCATCTCCCGGACGCCGATATATTCGCCTTTATAGGCCAGCAGAGCTTCAAAATGGGACAGCATCTGTTCATAGCGTTCCATCGCCGTCGGCGGCGGCAGGACTTCGCCCGTCGTCAGGTAATGGCGTATCTGCGGGAAAACCCAAGGATTGCCCTGAGCGCCGCGGCCGACCATGACGGCGCCGCAGCCGGTTTGTTCCATCATGGCCGCAGCCGACGGGCCGTCGACGACGTCGCCGTTGCCGATGACCGGGATGGATACGGCATCGACGACGGCTTTGATTTTCTGCCAGTCCGCCTTACCGCTATAGAATTGTTCCCGCGTCCGGCCGTGGACGGTGACGGCAGCAGCACCAGCCGCTTCAGCCCGTTTTGCCAGCTCCGGTGCCGTAAAAGAGGCGTCATCCCAGCCGGTACGCATTTTGACGGTGACCGGGATGGACACGGCACCGACGACGGCGCGGATGACCTTCTCTGCCAAGGGCAGGTTCTTCATCAGCGCCGAACCGTCGCCGTTCTTGACGACCTTCTTGACAGGACAGCCCATATTGATGTCGACGATATCGGCGCCGGCTTCTTCGACGACAGCCGCTGCCTGGGCCATGACGTCCGGGTCCGAGCCGAAAATCTGCATGGACAGGGGATGTTCCCCGTCTTCGATGTGCAGCAGTTCTTCCGTATGCTGATTACGGTAGCGTATGCCCTGGGAACTGACCATTTCCGCGCAGACCAGGGCTGCCCCATAGCGATGGGCGATGACCCGGTACGGCGCATCGCAGACGCCGGCCATAGGAGCCAGGATGACTGGGGCATCGAGCTCGACCGTGCCGATGGAAAAGGGCTTAGCGGTTGCGGTCATAAATGATTCTCAACCCTTCCAGGGTCAGCATGGGTTCGACGACGTCGATGGCATCCGTCGCCGGTGCAACGATGACGGCCAATCCACCGGTAGCGACGACTTTGGCCTTGCAGCCCAATTCCTTGCGCATACGGGCGACGATACCGTCAACCTGGCCGACAAAGCCGTAGAAGACGCCGGCCTGCATACTTTCGACGGTATTACGGCAGATGACCTTATCCGTGCGGACGACTTCGATACGCGGCAACTTCGCCGTGCGCTGGACCAGCGCGTCTGTGGAGATGCCGATGCCCGGGCAGATGGCACCGCCGAGGTAGGTCCCTTTCTTGTCGACGGCACAGAACGTCGTCGCCGTGCCGAAGTCGATGATGATGACCGGGCCGCCGAATTTTTCATACGCTGCAACGGCGTTGACGATGCGGTCAGCCCCGACTTCACGGGGATTGTCGTATTTGATGTCCATGCCCGTCTTGACACCCGGTCCAATGACCAGCGGCGTCAGGCCGAAATAGCGCTGACACATGCGTTCCAGCGTGGGCATGACCGGCGGGACGACGGATGAAATGATGATGGCATCGATTTCATCGGAGTTGACGCCGTTCAAATAAAAGAGGTTGCGGATGAGAACGCCGTATTCGTCGGTCGTCCGGAGGCGGTTCGTCGATACGCGCCAATGGTCCATGAGCTCTTTTCCCTTGAAAATGCCCAGGACGATATTTGTATTCCCTACATCAATGACTAATAGCATAACTTTATCTCCTGCCTACTTTAAGTTGATAATACGCCTATTATAATAACAGAGTTTGCCTGTCTTGAATAGTCTTTACGGCTAAATTAAGCCGGACGGACATGAATATCCCCTGCCAGGACGACTTCTACCCCTTCTGGTGTCGCAACGAGGAGATTGCCGTTTTCATCGATATCGACGGCTTTACCGGAAAAAGTCTTATCAATGGATGTGACCGTTACGTCCTGGCCGAGCATACAGGCCAGGGTCCGCCATTCGGCCAGAACCGGGCCAAAGCCCTGGCTGCAGACCGTATCATAGAGCCGTTCCAGTTCGGACAAAATAGTCTGCAGTAAAGCGGCGCGGCGGACGGTCACGCCTTCGATGGCAAAGCTGGTGACAGTCCCCTTCAAGTCCTGGGGCAGATCTTTTTCCGTAATGCCCGTGTTGATGCCGATGCCCATGATGATGTAATTAACTTTTTCTGCTGAGCCGTTGAGCTCGGTCAGGATGCCCACCATCTTTCGGCCATGGACCAGAATGTCATTAGGCCACTTGATGCCGCAGTCCGTCAGGCCATGATGGCGGATCGCCCGGGCCACGGCGACGGCAGCTAGCAAGGTCATCTTCGAGACTTCCATAGGCGGGATATTGGGCCGCAGGATCAGCGAGAACCAGACGCCTTTGGCAAAAGGCGACAAGAACGAGCGGTTGATGCGGCCCCGGCCGCCTGTCTGTTCTTCGGCGACGACAACGGTCCCTTCGGCCGCGCCTTCATCGGCCAACTTCTTGGCGACGTTGTTCGTCGAATCGACGCGTTCCCGGTAGACGATATGCCGTCCCAAGACCTTCGTCGTAAGCCCTTCCCCGATGGCCTTTTCCGACAGCAGTTCCGGCGCTTCCCGCAGACAATATCCCTTCTTAGTATACGACTCAATGACATAGCCCCGCTGTTTGAGGACGCGGATATGTTTCCATACAGCCGTCCGGGAAATCCCGAGCTGTTCAGAAATCTGCTGCCCCGACACGAATTCGTCCTTGTGCTGTATCAAAAAATCGAGAATGTCTTGTCTCATAGCAATCACCTCTGCCGATGCTCCTAGCAGCATCCATTCAAAAAAAAGCGCTACTCATAGCGCAGAACCTACCTATTCTATGTAGAAATTGTAACATAAACGATAACCCTGTCAAGGGGAGGCTGGGGTTAGTGACTCGTGGCTCGTGGTTAGTGGCTCGTGGCTAGCAGTCAGCAGTGGGCAGTCAGCTAGTGGCCCGTAGAAAGAATTTCCAAATATCCAGCAGATCGCCCACGTAGCGTTCCCTTTAAATTTAAAACCATCCGCTAACAACTAGCTACTAGCCACTAACAACTTAAAAGGGTTTGTCGTCATGCGACAAACCCTTTTTTCACTTGTTTCCTATTTTTCTTCGTCAGCCTTTTTTTCTTCTTCATCCTTATCGGTCAGGCCTGTGGTCAGGCCGCCTTTGGGGACGGGGTTGCCCCAGGGGCTGATCTGTACTTCTGTCTGTTCGGCTTTGGGAGATGCCGTTTCAGGTGTTTCTTCTTTAGCTGCCGGGGCGGCTTCAGGAGCGATTGTGTCTGGTGTGTCGGCTTCAGTCTTTTCAGCCGTTTCTGCCGGCATTTCAGCGGCTTCTTTTTTCGCGTCCTGCGGCCCTTCCAAGGTACCGTATTTGACCAGGTTATCGACTTGCTGATGGTTGATCGTTTCGACTTCCATCAGGGCATTGGCCATATTTTTCAGCGTATCCAGGTGTTCCCGCAGCATGTGGAGCACGTCGGCATAGGCTTCGGATACGGTATCGTGCATTTCCTTGTCGATGAGTTCGGCTACGCTTTCGCCGTAGTTGCGTTCGTGGCCCAGGCTCTTGCCGAGGAAGACCTGGTCCTGCTGTTCGCCAAAGACCATGGGACCCAGTTTCGGGCTCATGCCCAGGCGGGTGATCATCTGGCGGGCAATGCGGGTAACGCTCTGGAGGTCACCGGAAGCACCGCTGCTGATTTCGTTGAAGACGATTTCTTCAGCAGCCCGGCCGCCGAGGGCGACGCGGATCTGTGCCAGGTAGTACGATTTCGTTTCATACGACCGGTCTTCTTCCGGCAGCATCATGGTATAGCCGCCGGCCCGGCCGCGCGGGATGATGGTGACCTTGTGGACCGGGTCGGCATCAGGCAGGAGATAGGCGATGAGGGCGTGGCCCGATTCGTGGACTGCCGTCAGGCGCTTTTCCTTATCGCTGATGACATGGCTGCGGCGTTCCGGACCGAAGCAGACTTTTTCACTGGCTTCTTCCAGTTCAGCCATGTTGATGACTCTCTTATTGGCCCGGGCAGCCAGGAGGGCTGCTTCGTTGAGCAGGTTGCCCAAGTCGGCACCGGTGAAGCCCGGCGTCTTCTTGGCGATGACGTCGAGGTCGACATCTTTGCCGAGGGGCTTGCCTTTGGCGTGGACGTCGAGGATAGCCCGACGGCCGCGCAGGTCCGGCCGGTCGACGGTGATCTGCCGGTCGAAACGGCCCGGACGGAGGAGCGCCGGGTCGAGGATATCCGGACGGTTGGTCGCAGCGATGGTAATGATGCCTTCGTTGGAACCGAAGCCATCCATTTCGACCAGGAGCTGATTCAGCGTCTGTTCCCGTTCGTCATGGCCGCCGCCAAGACCGGCACCGCGCTGGCGGCCGACGGCATCGATTTCATCGATGAAGACGATACAGGGCGCGTTCTTTTTGGCCTGGGTGAACAAATCACGGACACGGGAGGCGCCGACGCCGACGAACATTTCGACGAAGTCGGAACCACTGATGCTGAAGAAGGGGACACCGGCTTCGCCGGCTACGGCACGCGCCAGGAGGGTCTTGCCGGTCCCCGGAGGGCCGAAGAGGAGCACCCCTTTGGGTATCTTGGCGCCAATGGCATTATACTTGCTGGGGTTGCGCAGGAATTCGACGATTTCCGCCAGTTCCTCCTTCGCTTCGTCTTCACCAGCAACGTCTTTAAAGGTAACCTTGATCTTACCTTCCCCGTGCATCTTGGCATGGCTCTTGCCGAAGTTCATGACCCGGCCGCCGCCGCCCTGGGTCTGCTGCATGATGAAGAACCAGACGGCAATGAGGACCAGGATCGGCAGGACTGCTGTCAGCATGTTCATCCACCACGAAGGCTGTTCGGGCGGTTTGGCGATGATGTTGACATCAGCATCGCGCAGTGCCGGCAAGAGTGCCGAATCGGTCGGGGCATAGGACGTAAAGGACGTTCCGTCTTTCAGCTGGCCGACGATGGCATGGTCGGCTGTGATCTGGACGGCATCGACTTTTTTCTGCTGCACCTGACTCATGAAATTCGTGTAAGAAATTTCCGATTTATCTGTCTTACTGCTCGTAAAGGCATCTATGATCGATACGGCGACGATGATGATGAGTAAGTATAAACTTACATTCCGCACAAATTTACTCAAAATATGGCTCCTTTCACTTAATTTATGATAATGCTTTTTTATTCCAACCAATACAGTCTTATATTACCACACTTCTCCTAAAGCAACAACTACTTGGAATATACTTCTTCTTTCAAAATGCCAATGTACGGCAGGTTGCGGTAGCGGCTGTCGTAGTCGAGGCCATAGCCGACGACGAAGGCATCGGGGATTTCAAAGCCGTTGTAATCGACAGGGACTTCGACCTGGCGGCGGGCCGGCTTGCTGAGGAGCGTTGCCAATTTGACCGAGCGGGCACCCCGTTCTTTGAGCATGGGAACGAGATGGCTCAAAGTGACGCCGGTATCGATGATGTCTTCGACGATGAGGACATCTTTATCCTTGACGTCGTTATCGAGGTCCTTGCGGATCTTGAGGACGCCCGACGATGTCGTCGACGAGCCGTAGCTGGAGCAGCTCATGAAGTCGAAATAGACCGGGCCGTCGATGCAGCGGGCCAGGTCCGTGAAAAAGGTGACAGCCCCTTTGAGGATGCCGCACATGAGGATGGTCTTGCCGGCATAATCTTTGGTAATCTGTGCGCCCAGTTCGCGGACGCGGGCAGCGATCTGTTCTTCTGTCAATAAAATTTCTTTGATATCCTGATGCATCTTGTTTTCCTCCGTGAAAAAGTAAATTACCCCTGCCTTCCCCTGCGGGGAACGGCAGGACCCAGGCAGAGGGCTGTCCGGGTCGTATAAGCACAAGCCCGGCCGCACTGGAACTGTTTCCCAGCTCCTTTGGCGGCCAGGTCCCGTATGGTTTCAACATAATGAAAAGACAGGTCCTGACGAGAGCCCGTCGTTTCCTGCCACAAGCGGCGGATGAGGCGCCGCTGCATAGCCAGCGGCTGGGCCCGTAAGCGTTTCTTGTCTAAAGCCGGCACGGCTTCAGGAAGGACGAGCTGCTTATAGAGCGCTTCGGCAGCGTCGTCCAGAAAGGCTTCGTCGGCTCTGACGATATCGGCCAGGCGGTTCAAATCTGCCGTAATGGCCGGGTTATAAGCCTGCAGCTGCGGCAGCAGATCCAGCCGTATCCGGTTGCGGCCGTAGCGCCGGCTGTCATTGGTTTCGTCGTGGCAGACCGGAAGTTGGTTGGCTGCGGCATAGGCCGCCAGCTCCGCCTTGGTCACCGTCAACAGCGGCCGTATAATATCGCCCCGCCTGGGTGCCATGCCGCAGAGGCCATCGAGACCGCTGCCGCGCAGGAGATGGAGCAGCACCGTTTCGGCCTGGTCATCGGCATGATGGGCCACGGCAATGCGTTCGGCCCCGCAGGCCCGGGCCGTTTCCCGCAGGATGCGGTAGCGTTCGCGCCGGCCTACGGCTTCTTCCGACATCTTTTCCTGCCGGGCCAGAGACGGCACATCGACGTACTGCCAGGCAAAGCCGCAATGGCGGCTCACGGCTTCGCGCCGTACCAGGCCGACCTCTGCGTCAGCAGCCCGGCGGATACCGTGATGGACGTAGCAGGCCGTCAAGGTCAGACTATATAACGGGGCCAGGCGGCTCAGTATGTCCAGCAGGGCCAGCGAATCGGGCCCGCCGGAGCAGGCAACGACCAGGGCCTTTCCCGGCTGCCACAGGCCGTGCTGCCTGCCGTAAGCGTCTACGCGGTCGACGAGGTTCACGACTGGCGGTCCCGGGAGTTCCAGGCCGCATCATGGAAGGAATGGCGGAAAAAGACGCCTTCCATGAGGTCCCGTTCGCTGACGGTGATGGCCGGGATGTGATAGCGCTGGAGAAAGGACTTGGCAATGAGCAGGCCGGCGACGATGATGTCGCTGCGCTTGGGCTGCAGGCCCGGTACGTGGCGCCGTTCTTCCGGCGTCATGGCCTGGAGGCGTTCGATATGGCCGCACAGGGCTTCATAGGAAACGCGGTGGCCTTCGACTTTCTCCGCATCGTAGACGGCCAGCTGCAAATCCATGGCCGCCAGCGTCGTCAGCGTCCCGCCGACGCCGATGAGCAGGTCCGGCTGGACCTGCATGGGCAGCCATTCCTGATAGCAGCGGTTTTCCAGATGGGCCACGGCCTGATGGCTCATGACTTCGCCCCGCGTAAAGCGCACAGCCCCCATGGGATAGCTGTGGGACCAGCACAGGTCACCGCCGCGACCGACGGCGACTTCACTGCTGCCGCCGCCGATGTCGATGACGGCAGCCGTCACATCGGAGCTGAGCGAAGCCGTGGCCCCGGTGAAGCTGAGCGACGCTTCTTCCAGGCCCGAAATAGCCCGGCAGTGCCAGCCGAAACGGGCCCGCACTTCGGCCAGGAAGGCCTGGCCGTCGACGGCTTCGCGGACGGCACTGGTGGCGACAGCACAGACCGGGACGCCTGTCAGCTGCTCCTTCCAGCCTTCCATGGCCGCAAAGGACGCTTCCATCCCTGCCGGTGACAAATGGTGTGTTTCATCGATATCTTTTCCCAACCGCGTCGTCGCCAGTTCTTTCGGCGAAAAGATCCACGTGCCCGGGACTTCCTGCCAGCCCGTCATGAGTCGCAGGGAGTTGGAGCCGATGTCGATGACTGCATACTTCTGATACTCCATATATGCTCCTTTCCGTAAACGTAAAAAGGCGCTGTCTTTGTGCAACAGCGCCCTTCTTTTTTTACCATCCGCTATTCAATACGCACTCAATCAGCATGGCGCGCACCGCGGCCGCCGCGTTTCGATTCCGTATTGCGCTTCAAATCCATCAGGCGTTCATCGCTTTCCTTCAGGAATTTGCTGAGCCGGTCTTCAAAAGACAGCGAGCCCGACGAGCGGCGCGAATCAAAGCCGTTATGCTGGCGGAATTCATGTTTCTGCCGAAAATCGCGTTTCGGACGGAATTCTTTCTTTTCCGGCGCCGGCTGGGTCTGTTTGATAGACAGGGCGATTTTCCCCTTATCGTCTACAGACAACACTTTGACGTTGACCTTATCTCGAACCTTCAAAA
Organism: uncultured Megasphaera sp.; assembly: GCA_902464195.1. GTDB lineage: Bacteria > Bacillota > Negativicutes > Veillonellales > Megasphaeraceae > Megasphaera. The sequence continues at coordinate 12,608 of CABQJB010000008.1, read as the reverse complement.
AATCATTTACATCTTTGACATACTCATTAGCGACTTCAGAAATATGTACAAGACCTACCTTCTTATCTGGAAGCTCTACGAATGCGCCAAATTTTGTGATTCCTGTAACGGTACCTTCCATCACACTGCCTACTTCGATTGTCATGCTGTTTTGATTTCCTCCTTGTAATATCAGCATTACTGCTAAACGTATACAGCCATTATACTCATAAATGCCAAAAAATTCAATCATCAAAATACAAAATATAGGGAATCACGGCTTGTAGGGAATTTCATCGGGCTTGGCCAGGCCGAACTGTTCGCGCGCTTCCCGGGCGATTTCATCGGGATCGTTCAGCTTGTCACGCCGTTCGCGGAGACGGAGATTTTCGTCCCGCAAGGTCTGTTCCTGCTGCAGGGTCTGATTCATGTCGTCATGGATTTCCCACAGCCTGTAGAGGCGGACGCCGATGAGATAGAAGCCGGCGACGATGATGGCCACGAGAATAAGATTGTACCAGCTCATCTGCCGGAGCCGGATGAGCAGCCCTGTACGGCGCTTCCGGGGAACCTTGCGGCGCTTCTTCCGGCGCCGGGGCTGGCGATACTGCTTGGTTTCCACCCAATCACCCTTTCTAAGAATAAGAGACTGAAAAAGTCTTACCCTATAGTATACCGTGCTTTGATGGCAAGATAAAGTTTTTTTGTAAAATTCCTTTCAAAATAGGCGGCAGTTATATATAATAGAGGCACGACATTTTGTATCTTATCCGAGGGGGAACATTTATGCACTACGAAAAAATAACGACAGAAATCCTGGAAAAATTAAAGGCCATCGTCGGTCCGAAAAACGTCGTCACCGACGCCGACGCCATGCAGCCCTATTCCCATGACGAAGTAACCGACCCGGCTTACCACCACATGCCCGAAGCCGTCGTCTTTACCGAAACGGCCCAGCAGGTCAGCGCCATCATCAAGCTGGCCAACGCCTGCCATTTCCCTGTCGTCCCCCGCGGGGCCGGCACGGGCCTGGCCTGCGGCGCCGTCCCGGAATACGGCGGCATCGTCTTGTCGCTGGAAAAGATGAACAAGATCCTGGAAATCAATGAAGACGGCCTCTATGCCATCGTCGAACCGGGCGTGCGTACGTCGGATCTGCAGGAAGCAGCCGAAAAGAAAGGCCTCTTCTACGCCGGCGACCCGTGCAGCGGCGATTCGTGCTTCATCGGCGGCAACATCGCCACCAATGCCGGTGGCAACCGGGCTGTCAAATATGGAACGACGCGCCACCAGGTCTACAGCGTAGAAGTCGTCAACCCGACAGGGCGCATCGTCAACCTCGGCGCACGCCTTCAGAAACAGTCGACAGGCTATTCCCTGGACCAGCTGGTCATCGGCTCCGAAGGGACCTTGGGCATCATCACTAAGGCGACGCTGAAGCTCCTGCCCAAGCCGAAGTACGCCCTCGACCTGCTGGCCATCTTCGACGACCGCCGCCAGGCTATGGGCGTCGTCACCAAGATCATCAAGGCCGGCATCACGCCGACGTGCGTCGAATTCATGGACAACATCACTATCAAGTCCGTCGAAAAATACCTCAATGAAAACCTCCAGGGCAGCGACAACGGCAACTACGTCATCGTCGAAGTCGAAGGGACCAGCGAAGACGACCTGGACGACAAGGCGGTCATCCTCGACGAAGTCTGCACGGAAAACGGCGCATCTTCAGTCCTCGTCGCCGACCACAACAAGATCTGGCAGGCCCGCAAGGCCTTTGCCGAAGCCGTCCGCGCCGAAAGCCTCATCGTCTGCAAAGAAGACGTCGTCGTCCCTGTCGACCAGGAAGCGGCCCTCCTCGACGAAATCCTGCGTCTGGCCAAGAAATACAACCTGGTCACGCGCATCGCCAGCCATGCCGGCGACGGCAACATCCACTTGAACATCCTCAAAAACGAAGACGCTACCTACGAAGATTGGGACCAGCGGGTCAAGGCCAACCAGCAGGAACTGTACAAGTTCATCTATGCCCACGGCGGCCGCCTGTCCGGCGAACACGGCATCGGCTACAAGCGCAAGCACTTGATGGAAGAATTTACCGATCCTGGCGAACTGGAAATGATGAAAGCCATCAAGAAAGCCCTCGATCCGAACGACATCCTCAACCCGGGGAAAATCTTCGACGTCGACTAACTTGCAAAAATGACGGTTCCCGTGTATAATACATAACAGAACTGAATAAAACGTATATCTTCAGGGCAGGGTGAAATTCCCGATCGGCGGTATAGTCCGCGAACGCTACGGCGTAGGAGCCATTGGCTCGTGATTTGGTGCGATTCCAAAACCGACAGTATAGTCTGGATGGAAGAAGATGTGGCGTGCTGTCTTTTCAGCGTGCCTTTCCTTGCATGTCAAAGCCCTGTGCCCCACCGCCAGGGCTTTTTAAGTACCACCAAACTATGGATAATACAGACTTTAAGGAGGTCTTTATTTTGACTACAGAAAAACGCAAATTCAACACTATCGAAGAAGCATTGGAAGAATTACAGGCCGGCCACGTCATCATCGTCACCGATGATCCGGACCGCGAAAACGAAGGCGACTTCATCTGCGCCGCCCAGTACTGCACGACAGAAAACATGAACTTCATGGCCAGCCACGGCAAGGGCCTGATCTGCATGCCCATGAGCATCGAATATGCCCACAAGCTCGGCCTGCCCCAGATGGTCAGCGAAAATACAGACAACCACGAAACGGCTTTCACCGTTTCCATCGACCACGTCGACACGACGACGGGCATCTCGGCCGTCGAACGTGCCCTGACAGCCCGCAAATGCGCAGAAGAATCGGCCCGTCCTGAAGATTTCCGCCGTCCTGGCCACAACTTCCCCCTCGTCGCAAAACGCGGCGGCGTCCTGACCCGCAATGGCCACACGGAAGCTACGGTCGATCTCCTGCGCCTGGCAGGGCTCAAACAAGTCGGCCTGTGCTGCGAAATTATGGCCGATGACGGCACGATGATGCGCACGCCGGACCTTTGGAAAATTGCCGACGAATACGGCCTGAAATTCATCACCATCCACGATCTCCAGAACTACTGCCGCCGCCACGATAAACACGTCATCCGCGAAGCTGTCGCCAAGATGCCGACGAAATACGGCGATTTCAAGATTTACGGCTACATCAATGACCTCACAGGCGAACATCACGTCGCATTGGTCAAAGGCGAAATCGGCGATGGCAAGAACCTCTTGTGCCGCGTCCATTCCGAATGCCTCACAGGCGACGTCTTCGGCTCCCGCCGCTGCGACTGCGGTGAACAGCTGGCCGCTGCTCTGACACAGATCAACGCCGAAGGCCGGGGCATCCTCCTCTACATGCGCCAGGAAGGGCGCGGCATCGGCCTCATCAATAAACTCAAGGCTTATGTCCTCCAGGAACAGGGCTATGACACGGTAGAAGCCAACGAAAAACTCGGCTTCGCTCCGGATCTGCGCGAATACTGGATCGGTGCCCAGATTCTCCAGGACATGGGCGCCAAAGAAATCCGCCTGCTCACGAACAACCCGGAAAAAGTCTACGGCCTCGAAGGCTTCGGCGTCGAAATCGTAGAACGCGTCCCCATTGAAATGAAACCCCAGAAATTCGATGAATTCTACTTGGAAACGAAAAAGAATAAAATGGGCCACATCCTCCCCCATCTGCATTAAGAGCGAGGAAAAAAGGCGCTGTCCCATGAAGACAGCGCCTTTTTTAGTGGTTCGTGGTTCGTGGCTCGTGGTTAGTGGCTCGTGGCTCGTGGCTCGTGGTTCGTAGGGGCCGTCCTGTAAAGGCGGCCCGTTGTGGGAATCCCCCACCCTGCCGCCTTGAAAGCCTTTCTGGCCCGTCATTTTCCTTAATGTTCCTGCAGCAAGGTGAATTTGTCCTTGTGGTAATCGATGAGGCCTTCTTTTTTCATTTTGCTCAGTTCGGCCGATAAGGCGCTGCGGTCGACGGAGAGGAAGTCGGCCATCTGCTGACGGTTGAAGGGCAGGACGAAGGTGGCCTTCCCTTTTTTCCGGGCCATATCGGACAAATAGAGCATGATTTTCTGGCGCGTCGAGCGCTGGGTCAGGTAGCGCATCTTTTCCGTAAGGAGGCGGTTCTTTTCGGCCATCAGGCCCAGGAGATTGCCCATGAAACGGGCCTGGTCCGGCGTCAGGACCTGGCCGGCATGGAGGATATTGCCGACATAGACCTGCATGATGACCGTATCCGAGGCGGCAACGACGTCGACCGTTGCCGGCGCGTCGGGCAGACAGGCAAAGGCTTCGCCGAAAAAGAAGCCAGCCGGGATCTGGGACAGAATATTGCGGTTCCCCCAGTAATCTTCCTGGATGATGTGGACCGCCCCTTCCAGGACCAGTCCGATATAGGGGACGGCATCGCCGGAGTAAAAGAGGAATTCTCCTTTCTCATATTTTTTCTTGCGTACCTTCAAGCGCTGCAAGAGCGGCAGGACATCGGCTTCGGCGACACCGTGAAAGAGCGGTGACGTTTCAATGAGGGACAGATATTGTTCCATGGAAAGACCTCCAAAAAAAGATGATAGTTGGAAAAACAACAGCTTATTTCCGCTCCATCGACTATACTTAGACCATAAAGGTCCCAAACCAGTTTGATTCATGTAACACGATGGAGGAAATTATGATACGTAAAATTATACAGATTGATTCGGAAAAATGCAATGGCTGCGGCGCCTGCGCCACAGCCTGTCACGAAGGGGCTATCGCCATGGTCGACGGCAAGGCCCGCCTCATGCGCGACGACTACTGCGACGGCCTGGGCGACTGCCTGCCCCATTGCCCGACGGATGCCATCACCTTTGTCGAACGCGAAGCCGCTGCCTATGATGAAGAGGCCGTAAAACAGCACATGGCCGCCCAGGGACGGACCTACACCGGCCGCTGTCCCGGCAGCCAGGCCCGCAGCCTCAGCGGAACGCAGAAAAAGGCTGACGACCTCCCTGCCGGGCCGTCCATCTCCCGCCTGAGCCAATGGCCAGTCCAACTCAAGCTCGTACCGCCCCATACACCTTATTTCAACGGCGCCAGCCTGCTCATCGCGGCCGACTGCACGGCTTATGCCTACGCCCGCTTCCATGAAGATTTCATCAAGGGCCGCATTACCCTCATCGGCTGTCCTAAACTCGACGACATCGACTACGCCGAAAAATTGACAGAAATCCTCCGCCAGAACGATATCCACGACGTCACCCTGGTCCGCATGGAAGTCCCGTGCTGCGGCGGCCTGGAAATGGCTGCCAAAAGAGCCCTCGCACAGAGCGGCAAGGACATCCCCTTCAAGGTTCACATCATCAGCCTCGACGGGAAAATAAAAGGATAGTAAAAAGGCTTGCCGCGTAGCGGCAAGCCTTTTTATCGTAGGGGCCGTCCCAAAGGGCGGCCCGTTCTGGTTAGGTGTTAGCAGTTCGTCAATGTCTGCGGCACGCCCTCTGGGCGTCCCTACGAACCACGAACCACGAGCCACGACGCTCTTACACGTTCCATTCTTCCTTCAGTGTCGACAGGCACATGAAGGTCTGGGACGAGGCGACCGTCGGGATTTCGTTCAATACCTGCATGAGGAAGTGTTCCAGGTCATCCGGTGTCTTGACCAGCACTTTGAGCAGGTAGTCAAAGGCACCGACGACGTGGTGACATTCCAGGACTTCCGGATACTGGACAATCTTCGAGCGGAATTCTTCGACATCGCCAGACCGTTCGAGGTTGACCATGATGAAAGCCGTCACGTTATAACCGGTCTTGCGGCGGCTGATCTTGGCACCGTAACCTTCGATGATGCCGTTGTGTTCCATCTTGCGGATACGTTCGGCGACAGCCGGAATGGACAGGCCGACGACCTTGCTGATTTCCGTGGCCGAAGCCTTGCCATTGTGTTTGAGTATCGTTAAAATTTTGTCATCGATATGATCCATCTGTAGATACTACCCTCCATAATTTCTAAAATTTACATATCTATTATCTTACAAACGAATGAAAAAGTAAATAGACTTAAAGATATTAATTTTTTTTCTGCTATACTTTTTGCTTCTATGGAGGCCGGTTTATTCCGAATCGGAAAGATGGAAATCACTATTCAAGTCAGAGAAATTATCGGCAAAGCCCTGGGTCATGTAGACAGCATTGTCACTGCCTGTGATTTCACAGTTGACGCCTTCCATGCTGCTTACCAGTTCCATCCCCTTCTGCGGTCCCAGGACGAAGACGATGGTCGTCATCATATCGCTGAGCATGCCTGCATGGGGCACGGAACCGTCGATGACGACGGAGTCGCTCATGACGCCGGACCGGGCGGGATAGCCCGTGCGGGGATCGAAGATATGGTGGTAGCGGACGCCATCCTGGATGAAATAGCGTTCGTAGTCGCCCGACGTGGACAGGGCCTGGTTCTCAATGGATACGATGCCCAGGAAGCTCTTGTCATCGTCAGAGCGGGGATGCTTGATGCCGATGCGCCAGGGCTTGCCCTTGGTCGTCTTGCCGACGGCATACATCGAGCTGGCGCCAAGGTTGATGAGGCCGCTTTCGATGTGGTGTTTTTCATAAATCTTGCGGATTTCATCGACAGCATAGCCCTTGGCCACGCCACCCAGGTCGATGGCCATGCCAGGCTTGGCCAGCATGACGCTGTGGTCTTCCGGCCGCAGGAGGATATCCTTGTAGTTGACCTTCATCAGGGCCTGGGAAATTTCATCGGCTGACGGCACGTGCTGGTCGTCGTTGCCGATGCGCCATAAATTGGTCATGACGCCGACCGTAATGTCCCATTCGCCCTGGCTCTTGGCCGAATAATCCTTAGCATATTCAATCATTTCATAAATAGCCGGGTCGACCTGGACGTATTCCTTGCCAGCAGCGGCATTGATGCGGCTCACGTCACTGTCTTCGTTCTGGCCGGCCAGTTTGTCCAGCTGATTCAGGCGGTCAAAGCCTTCATCGACTGCTTCTTTGGCTTCCTTCCCAGACGCCCGCAGAGAGACCGTCGTATCCATGGCGACACCGCTCCTATCAAAAGAAGACTCCGGATGCAGACTGCATCCGGAGCAACTGAGGACGATGAGGAACGCCATGGTGAGAAGAACCCATACATACCGTTTCTTATCCATGTATTAACCTACGTTTTCTTCTTTCTTGAAAGAGCCTTTGATCATTTCATTGATAGCACCAGTCGGGCACTTGGTCAAGCAGGTAGCATTGTCACAGGTGTGGCAGATGTCCTGGTTGACGACGGCCAGATGGTCGATGATCTTGATAGCCCCTTCTTCCTGGTGCGAGCAGTTACGCATGCAGGAACCGCAGCCGAGGCACAGGGCCTTGCAGTTCTTCATTGCCGGAGCGCCGAAATCTTTGGAGCTGCAGCTGATGCTGACTTTGGCACTGATCGGCAGGAGTTCGATGACGTGGTTCGGGCAGACAGAAGCGCATTTACCGCAGCCTGTGCAGAGCGTCTTGTTGACGACAGGCAGGCCATTTTCACCCATGCTCATAGCACCGAACGGGCAGGCACGCGTGCAGTTGCCGAAGCCGAGACAGCCGAATTTACAGAATTTCGGGCCCTGCTGAACGATTTTAGCAGCGGCGCAGTCATGAACACCTTTGTATTCATAAGCCAGTTTGGCAATACCATTGCCGCCGCGGCATTTGATGTGAGCGTATTTCGGTTCCGTAGCTTCAGCGACTTTGCCCGTCAGCTTAGCGACGACAGCAGCGACTTCAGCTTTACCAGGAACACAGAGGTTAGGCGGAACGTTCGGGTCGAGGACGACGGCTTCCGCATATTTTGCACAGCCGGCGAAACCGCAGGCACCGCACTGGCCCTGAGGAAGTGCTTCTTTGACTTCGCCGATGAGCGGATTTTCTTCCATGGCAAATTTCTTATCAGCACTTGCAAGGATAAAGCCGAAGACGATACCGATGCAAACCATGACGCCGACAGCATACATAGCTATCGTTGTATAATCGTACATAATCTAATTCACTCCTTTGCCTTAAATCATACCGGAGAAGCCGAGGAAGGCCAGGGACATCATACCGGCGACGATGAAAGCGATTGGTGTGCCTTTCAAAGCGTGGGGAACAGCGGCATAGTCCAATTTTTCACGGCAGCTTGCCATGAGGATCAGAGCTACGGCGAAACCGAGGCCTGCGCCAACAGCGAAGACGATGTTTTCCAAGAAGTTATAACCGCTGGTGACACTGATGACCGGGACGGACAGGACGATACAGTTCGTAGCGATCAGCATGAGGTAAATACCCCACATGTTATACAAGGTCGGCGATTCTTTCTTGATGACAATTTCCAGTAACTGTACGAAACTTGCGATCAAGATAACGAAGGAAATCGTGCGCAGGAATTCCAAATGAAGCGGTACCAGGACTAAGTTGTACAGGCACCATGCCAGGATAGTACTCATAGTGATGACGGCAGTGACGGCGAAGCCCATGCCGACAGAGGCGTTCAGGTTCTTGGAAACGCCGAAGAAGATACACAAACCGAGGAACTTGGTCAATACGAAGTTGTTAATCAAGACAGCCCCGATGAACAGCGTAAAGTATTCCATTATCCTTCACTCCCTTTCAGTTGTCTCTGTCTTTCAACATGTTCATTCCAGATCTTGAAACCAGCCATGATGAAACCGATGAGCATGAAGGCTCCAGGCGGCAAGGCCATGATCAGGGCCGGCTGATAGGACGGACCAAAGACAGAGATACCAAAGAAGGTACCGTTGCCGAGGATTTCACGGACGAAAGAAATGAGGAACATAGCAATGGTGAAGCCAATGCCCATGCCCATGCCGTCGAGGAAGGAAACGACGACGCCGTTTTTCGATGCAACCGATTCAGCACGAGCCAGGATGATAGCAAATACGACGACCAGGTCGAGGTATACGCCCAGGGCTTTGTACAGATCCGGAGCAAAAGCCTGTAAGAACAGCTGTACGCACGTTACGATAGTAGCGATACAGGTGATGTAAACAGGGATACGGACTTTTTTGTTGATCAGCTTGTGAATGATGGAAACGACCGTATTGTTAGCCGTGATGACGAACCATACTGTGCAGCCCATGGTCAGGCCATTGACGATGCTTGTCGTAACGGCAAGGCCCGGGCACAGGCTCAAGGCCAGGACGAAGTACGGGTTTTCTTCAATAATGCCTCTAGTAAATACTTTCCAAAGATTCATTATTATTTACCCCCTAACTGTGCTGCTTTTTCAACAGCCTGCTTAACGCCCAAAGTGAAAGCACGGGAAGAAATGGTAGCACCGGTCATGGCCTGGATCTTATCCTTTACGCCAGCTTCCTTGGTGACTTCCAAGTTTTCCAGTTTTTTGCCTTTGAACTGATCTTTAAACGGAGATTTAGCACCTCTATCGCCGAGGCCCGGAGTTTCGTTGGCTTCGAGGACCGTGTAGTCCATAACCGTGCCGTCCATGGAAACAGCCGTCAGCATTTTGATAGCGCCGCCGTAACCTTTCGGAGCCGTCGGAATGATATAAGCAACTTTCTTGCCGCCCTGTTCAGCGACGAAGGTATCTTTTTCGCCAGGGACGGGATCAAATTTTTCAGCCTGCGGAACGAGGGATTTCATGGAATCCTGTTTCATCTGTTCAGCTTTTTCATAGGCAATCTTGCCAGTAGCAGCATAGACGACGCCGATGATACAGCCGGAAACCAGGCAGGTCAGGATAAGGTTCATCGCAACCTTGAAGATTCCGCTTTCGTTTTTGTCTGCCATTTTATTTAGCCCCCTTTTTTACTGCGCCAAAGACGGTCGGTTTGACCAGACGGTCGATGAGCGGAGTCAAGGTATTCATGAGCAAGATGGCGTAGCAAACCCCTTCCGGATAACCGCCGAGAGTACGGATGAGGACCGTAATCAGGCCGCAGCCCAATGCGAAGATCATCTGGCCTTTCAGGGTAATCGGAGCCGTGACCATATCGGTTGCCATGAAGAAGGCGCCGATGATGAGGCCGCCAGCCATCATTTCAAAGATTGCAACGTTGACGCCATAGAAAACACCCATGAGGACGCCGACGGTAGCGATCATGATAACCGGAACCTGCCAGTTGATGTAACCTTTGTAGATCAGCCACAGACCACCGAGGATGAGGAGGACTGTCGACGTTTCACCGAGGGAACCGTTGCGGAACCCGAAGAACAAGCTCTGATAAATAGTGCCCCAATCGTTCGTGCCGAAGAGATTGAAGAGAGCATCTGTACCGCCGTGTTTGAAGACGTTCAGCGGCGTAGCCCCAGCGACACCGTCGATGACGGTCCCATTGAGCTGGGTCCAGGTCGTCATGGCGATCGGCCAGGAAACCATCAAACCAGCACGGCCGACGTGAGCCGGGTTGAAGATGTTGTAGCCAAGGCCGCCCATGGCCTGTTTACAAACGACGATAGCCAGGAAGGAACCGACGATGCTCATCCACCAGGGAAGGTTCGGCGGGCAGCACATAGCCAGGAGAAGGCCAGTGATGACGGCGGAACCATCTTTGATGGTGACGCGTTTGTGCATCAGTTTTTCCCATAAGAATTCAAATACAACTGCCGAGACAATTGCGACGATGATATTGACGAGAGCATTGACACCGAAATAGTAGACGCCGAACGCAGCAGCCGGTACAAGGGCGGCGACGACATTCCACATGATCTTAGGAATGGTTTCGTTACAGCGAACATGCGGTGAAGATGCTACGGTAAGTTTAAATTTCTGCATGTCTTTAGCATCCTTTCCATTTGTTTGTCCTTTAGCTTCTGGACTCATGATATCCCTTCTTCCAATTAGTTCTTGGCTTTCTGTGCTTCAGCTTTAGCCTGCGCTGCGCGCTGGATAGCTTTGCACTGGCCTTTCGCATTGCGGATATACTGGACAATGTTACGTTTTGCCGGGCAGGTATAGACACAGCTGCCACATTCGACACAGTTCATGACGCCGTATTCCATGCATTTATCCCATGCCTGGCAGGACGAGAAGATGCTGAGCTGGCTCGGAATGAGGCCCATGGGACATGCTTCTACGCAACGGCCGCAGCGGATGCACGGAGATTCTTCGCCGACCTGGCATTTTTCCGGAGAGAGAGCCAGGATACCGGAAGCCCCTTTAGTAATCGGTACATCGAGCTGATACTGAGCCAGACCCATCATCGGGCCGCCGGCGATCAGGCGATCCGGCTGTTTGGAGAAGCCGCCACAGTAATCGATGGCTTCCTGGAAAGTCGTGCCGATACGGAGACGGAGGTTCTTCGGTTCTTTGATGCAGTCACCGGTAACGGTCGTAAGACGTTCGATGAAGGGGATGCCCTGGCAGACAGCATCGGTGATGGCAATGACCGTACCGACGTTGCTGACGACGCAGCCGACGTTCATAGGAAGTCCGCCCGGTTCGACCTGACGGCCTGTGCAGGCTTCAATCATCATCTTTTCAGCACCCTGAGGGTACTTCGTCTTACAAGCGAGGACTGTAACTTCGGGAATATCTTTGAAAGCTTCGGTCAGGTTCTGGATGGCTTCCGGCTTGTTGTCTTCAATGCCGATGAAAGCCTTCTTGACGCCGAGGACTTTCATGCAGATCTGGACGCCCGTAACGAGTTTGTCCGTCGTTTCCTTTTCGACCATGGCACGATAGTCACAGGTCAGATACGGTTCGCATTCCGCACCGTTGACGATGAACGTATCGACCGGTTTGTTCGGAGCCAATTTGACGTGAGCCGGGAAGGTAGCACCGCCGCAGCCGACGACGCCGGCTTTCTTGATGAGTTCCAAGATTTCTTTGCTGTCGAGCTGTTTCCAGTCGTGAGCCTGGGGAATCCCTTCTGCCCATTCATCTTTGCCATCTGCTTCGATGACGACAGCCATGCATTTGACCATCATGTTGTGCGGCATAGGCGCAACTTTGATGACTTTGCCGGACGTAGAGGCATGGATGTCAGCATGCAAGAATGCGTCACTCGTCCCGATAAGCTGGCCTTTCTTGACCAGGTCACCGACTTTGACGGTCGGCGTACAAGGCGCGCCAAAGTGCTGGCTCATGGGAATGACGACTTGAGCCGGTACTGCCGGGGTTTCTATGGCTTTGTCTTTTGCATAGATCTTGCCATCGTCAGGATGGACCCCACCTCTTTTAAAGGTATTCAACATCAAAAATCACCTCATTATTATATAATGAAAAATAATAAAAACATGAATCATGCTTTCAATCGCTTACATTATATCATTATGTAGCATATTATTCAATGTGAAAATCAGAGCAAAGTTACACATTTAACTTATTTTTATGACCTGCCAGGCGCAGGAAAAAGAAGTCAAAAATTGTCCAGATACAAAGAGATAATGTAGTTTACATTTTCGTATACGTCACCCGTTTTGTATAGTATAAAGGCCGTTCTTACCCTATTTTATAAGGATGCATAATAACAAAAAATAGTTTATTTTTCTCTCCATAGCAACTAACTTTTATCGTATCTAGCGGCGCTAAAACAACTTGCCATACGTTCAACAAATCACATATATATGCATCCTATATGCGTCTGCCGCATAGACGTGAAAAAGGCGCTGTCTTATGAC
>CABQJB010000007.1 GCA_902464195.1 uncultured Megasphaera sp. | reverse complement strand
CTTTTTGGATGGCACAGTCCGTCACGTCGATGACTTCGTGCGTAGCAGCGGCAAAGCAGCCGATAGCGACTTTGCCCTTGCCGGCAGCGGCGACGGGGAACTGCATCTTATTGCGGTAATGCCAGGGCGTATGGGCGCCCAGGGTCGGCAGGACGTCGAGGCCCTGCAAATGGCCGATGCGTTCCAGTGCATCCCGGACCTGCTGGCGCTTTTCCTTCAATTCCCCTTCATAGCTAAGGTGCTGGAGCTGGCAGCCGCCGCAGCGGTCGTAGACGGGACACTGGGGCTGGATCCGGTCCGGCGAGGGCTTCAGGACTTCGACCAGGGAAGCCGTGGCGTAAGTCTTCTTGACCAGGGTAATGCGGGCCCGCACGTTTTCACCGGGCAGGGCGAAGGGCACGAAGACCGTAAAGCCTTCATAGCGGCCGACGCCTTCGCCGCTACTGCCCAGGCGGACAATGGATATATCATAGGTTTTCCCCTTCTGGACGGGGATTTGCCGTGTTTCTTTCATGGGATTCCTTTCTATTTAGACGATGATTTCGCTGATGACCGGTTCCTGGACGGGAGCCTGTTCGGCTGTGACGATGATGTGGTCGGCGACCTGCCGGGCCAGTTCCATCATATCGGCGCCTTCCTTGCCGTACAAGGTGAACAGGGCTTCGCCGGGACGGACCGGGTCATAGAGCTCTTTGAACAGGCGGATGCCGACCATGGGGTCGATGGCATCTTCCTTGCGGGCCCGGCCGGCACCCATAGCCATGGCGATTTCGCCGAGGGCCCGGCCGTCGATGCGGGTGATGTAGCCTTCATCGGTGCAGACGGCCGTAAAGACCTGGGGCGCCTTGGTGAGGGGGCGCTTGCCAATCCACGACGTACTGCCGCCCTGGGCCTTGACGAATTCCCGGAACTTGGCCAGGCCCTTGCCGGAAGCGACGAGGTTGCGGATCATGGCTCTCCCCTGCCCTTCGTCCTGGGCCTTGCCGCCGACGATGAGCATCTGGGCGCCGATGGCTTCGACGACTTCCATGAGCCGCCGGCCGCCTTTGCCCGACAGGGCTTCAACGGCTTCATCGACTTCCAGGCAGTTGCCGATAGCCGTCCCCAGAGGCGCTTCCATAGAGGTGACGACGGCCCGTGTCGGCCGGCCGGCGAGATTGCCGATGCCGACCATGGTCCGGGCCAGTTCCCGCGCCCGTTCTTTGGTCTTCATAAAGGCGCCGTCGCCGTATTTGACGTCGAGGACGATGGCGTCGGCACCGGAGGCGATTTTCTTGCTCATGATGGAGCTGGCGATGAGGGGGATGCTCTCTACCGTCGCCGTCGCGTCGCGCAGGGCGTAGAGCAGTTTATCAGCCGGTGCGATTTCGCCGGACTGGGTGATGAGGGACAGGCCGATGCGGCGCACTTGTTCCAGGAACTGTGCTTCCGGCAGGACGACGTGGAAGCCGGGGATGGATTCCAGTTTATCTGCCGTGCCGCCGGTGAAGCCCAGGCCGCGGCCGCTCATCTTGGCGACGGGGACGCCGGCTGCCGCCACTAAGGGGGCGACGATGAGCGTCGTCGTATCGGCAATGCCGCCCGTGCTGTGCTTGTCAACTTTGATGCCCGGAATGGACGACAAGTCGACCATATCGCCGGAATGGGCCATGGCCAGGGTCAGTTCCTTCGTTTCTTCATAATTCATGCCCTGGAAATAGATGGCCATGAGCCAGGCCGCCGCCTGATAATCGGCGACGCGCCCGGCCGTATAGTCAGTGATGAAGCGCGAGATTTCCTCTTTCGTCAGGACCTTACCGTCCCGTTTGTGTTCGATGCAGTCGATGGGCCACATAGGATCACCTCAGTTCCGATAAAAAGCTGGTACCGAATTCAAGGCCTGTCAGGCCGAAATTATCCATAATGCTCATGCCCAGGTCGGCATAGGTCTGGCGGATGCCCAGGTCGACGGATTCCTTCAGGGCCGGGCTGTAGAGCAGGAGCGGTACCCGTTCGCGTGTGTGGTCCGTGCCGTGCCAGGTCGGGTCGTTGCCGTGGTCCGACGTGATGACCAGCAGTTCGTCGTCGTGGATTTCCGTCAGGAGCTGGCCCAGTTCCTGGTCGAAGGCTTCCAGGCAGTCGGCATAGCCCTGGACGTTGCGGCGATGGCCGTACATGCTGTCGAAGTCGACGAAGTTGGCCATGAGCAGGCCCTTATCCTGGCGATGGGCTGCCAGCTGGGTCCGCAAGGCTTCCATATCTTCGTGGTTATTGGCCGTATGGTACGATTCGGTCAGGCCGATATGGGCGTAGATGTCGCCGATTTTGCCGACACCGACGACGGCATAGCCTGCTTCGGATAAATAGGAGAAGACCATTTTCCGCTTGGGCAGGCGGCTGTAGTCGCGGCGGTCTCCCGTGCGGACGAAATGGCCCTGGGTCCCGATAAACGGCCGGGCGATGATGCGCCCTACTTCATAAGGGCCGACGCAGACTTCGCGGCGCGTAATGTCGCAGATGCGATACAATTCTTCCAGGGGGATGACGTCGTTATGGGCGGCAATCTGGAAAACGCTGTCCGCCGACGTGTAGACAATGGGCAGGCCCGTGCGGAAGTGTTCCGGCCCCAGGCGTTCGATGATTTCCGTGCCCGACGCGATTTCATTGCCGATATAGCCGTAACCCGTCTTTTCCGTAAAAGCCTTCAAGAGGTCCGGCGGGAAGGCATCGGGGAAGGTCGGGAAAGGATTTTCTACGGGGTTGCCCATGAATTCCCAATGGCCGCTGGTCGTATCCTTACCGGCTGAGATTTCCTGCATGAGGCCATACGATCCGACGACGTCTGCCGGTTCCGCATGGATATGGGCGACGCGGCCCAGGCCCAGGCGGCGCAGATTGGGTACCTTCAAGGGCACGTTGGCGTCGATGTGGCCATACGTATCGGCCCCTTTATCGCCGAATTTTTCGGCATCCGGTGCATCGCCGGCACCGACGCTGTCCGTGACGATGACGATGATACGATTGAATTTCATAGGTCTCCCTCCTTATAATCCCGGCAGATATTTGCGGGCTTTTTCAAAAGCTGCGATAGTCTTGGCATCGGTGATTTCGTTCTTGTCGATGAGGTCTTCCATTTCCTTGGGCGTGTAGTATTCGACGTTCATGAATTCGTCGTCGTCGAGGTGCTGCTTCCCTTTCTGGAGGCCCCGGGCCAAATAGAGGTAAATCCGTTCACTGCAAAATCCCGGCGACGTATAGGTATAGCCTAAGGGCAGGATTTCCGAAGCCGTGACGCCTGCTTCTTCTTCCAGTTCCCGGGCGGCGCAGTAATCGGGCGATTCGCCGTCGTGTTCGATTTTACCGGCCGGCACTTCCAGCATGGCCTGGGCGGCAGCATAGCGATACTGGCGGACGAGGATGATCTTGCCGTCATTGGTCAGCGGCAGGATGGCGCAGGCGCCGAAATGCCAGACCGCTTCGCGCGTGGCCGTCTTCTTTTCGCCGCCCTGGCCATCGTCGATGGAAACCGTATCGACTGTGACGTGCAGGACCCGGCCCTTCATGATTTCTTTACGAGAAACGAGTGTTTCTTTGCTGATACTCACTTGATTCATCATCCTTTCAAAAAAAGGCTCCCCTAATAGTTCGTAGGGGACGCCCAAAGGGCGTCCCGCAGGCCGCAGTTAGCAGGCCGCGGTTAGCCGTGTTAGCAGGCCGCAGTTAGCCGTCTACTACAAACTACAAACTACAAGCTACAAACTATAAACTATAAACAAGAAAGGCTGTCGCAGGATGGCAGAAACCTTCGTGCGACAGCCTCTTTATGTCTGATATCAAACGTCAAGTCTTATCGGCCCGTGCTGCCGATGCCGCCGGTGCGGATACCGCTGGCAGCGTCGTCGTTGACGGTCAGGTATTTCATGAAGATGCCCTGACCGATGCGTTCGCCCTTTTCCAGGGTGTAGGCCTGATCGTTGGTATTGTAATAGGCAATCATGATATGCCCTTCATTGTCGGCATTGTTGTAGTAATCGCTGTCGACGATGCCCGTGCTGTTGGCCAGCATGAGGCCCTTCTTGAAGGCCAGGCTGGAGCGGATGAAAATGGAAAGGTATTCATCGTCTTCCATGAAGGCCTTCAGGCCTGTCGGGACGACGGTGACGGCATGCGGTGCCAGGACCGTCGTTTCTGCCGCTTCCAAGTCATAGCCAGCACTCTTGGCCGTCTTGCGGACGGGAAGGTGGATGCCACAGCCTTCATAGGCCGTGACGACTTCAAATCCTCTGCCTGCCATGATTCCTACCGTTTCTGGCGGTCGTGGTTGTTATGACCGCCGCGGGGACCCCGGCTGCGATGGGACGGGCCTTCGTCGCCGCCGCCCAACAGGGCTTTGCGGGACAGGTTGACACGGCCCTGGCTGTCGATTTCGACGCATTTGACCATGATTTCATCGCCGACGTGGACGACGTCTTCGACTTTTTCAACCCGTTCTTTGGCCAGCTGGGAAATATGGACCAGGCCTTCTTTGCCCGGCAGGACTTCGACGAAAGCGCCGAAGTTCATGATGCGCGTGACTTTGCCGACATAGGTCTTGCCGACTTCGACGTCTTCGGTCAGTTTTTCGATCCATTCTTTGGCTTTCTGGCCGCTTTCGCCGTCAACGGCAGCGATGTATACCAGGCCCGAATCGTCGATGTCGATCTTGGCGCCTGTTTCTTCGGTGATCTGCTTGATCATCTTGCCGCCCGGCCCGATGACGTCGCGGATCTTATCCGGCTTGATGTGCATGGAGATGATGCGCGGTGCGTACGGAGAGAGCTCCTTTCGCGGTTCACTGATGACCTGCATCATCTTGCCCATGATATGCATACGGCCTTCATGGGCCTGTTTCAGAGCCTGGGCCAGGATTTCACGGCTGAGGCCTTTGATCTTGATATCCATCTGGATTGCCGTGACGCCTTTCATGGTGCCGGCGACTTTGAAGTCCATATCGCCCAAGGCATCTTCCATGCCCTGGATATCAGTCAGGATGGTGAAGTCATCGCCTTTGGTGACCAGACCCATAGCGACACCGGCAACGGGCGCTTTGATGGGCACGCCGGCATCCATGAGGGCCAGGGTGCTGCCGCAGACGCTGCCCATGGAGCTGGAACCGTTCGATTCGAGGACTTCCGATACGACGCGGATAGCGTAGGGGAATTCTTCTTCACTGGGCATGACCTGGGTCAATGCGCGTTCTGCCAGTTTGCCGTGGCCGATTTCACGACGGCCGGGACCGCGGGACGATTTCGTTTCGCCGACACAGAAGGACGGGAAATTGTAGTGGTGCATGTAGCGGCGGTCTGTTTCCAGGCCGACGCCGTCGATGTGCTGGCATTCCGACAGCGGAGCCAGGGTGCAGAAGCTCATGATCTGCGTCTGGCCGCGGGTGAACAGGCCTGTGCCGTGAGTGCGGGCAAAGAGGCCGACTTCGCAGCTGACCGGACGGACTTCGTCGACACGGCGGCCGTCGGGACGGATCTTGTCGACGGCAATCATGTGGCGGACGATTTCCTTGATCATCTTCTGCGTGACTTCAGCGACATCATCGGCGTTGTCCGGATAGATGTCAGCAAAGTGTTCATAAATGTCGGCTTCGACAGCGTCCATCTTTTCTTCGCGTTCGACTTTGTCAGCCGTGAAGATGGCCGTCTTCATGGCTTCTTCGCCATAAGCATGAACGGCTTCGACGATATCTGCTGGCGGTTCTTTTTCGACGAATTCCTGTTTCGGTACGGAAATCTTGTCGAGGAAGCCGAGCTGGAATTCAACGACTTTCTTGATTTCTTCATGGGCGAACATGATGGCGTCCAGGACCTGTTCTTCCGGGACTTCGTGAGCGCCGCCTTCAACCATGAGGATGGCGTCTTTCGTACCAGCGACGACGATATCCATGTCGCTCTGTTCACTCTGGGCGACGGTCGGGTTGATGATGAACTGGCCATCGACGCGGCCGACGCGGACACCGGCAATCGGGCCGGCAAAGGGGATATGGGACATGCACAGCGATACGGATGCACCGATCATAGCGGCGATTTCCGGAGCGTTGTCATGGTCTACGCAGAAATCATAAGCCACGACGTGGACGTCATGACGGTATGTCTTCGGGAAGAGCGGGCGGATCGGACGGTCGATGAGGCGGGCAAAAAGGGTTGCCGATTCAGGCGGTTTGCCTTCGCGTTTGATGAAGCCGCCGGGAATCTTGCCGACAGAGTACATCTTTTCTTCGTAATCGACAGTGAGCGGGAAAAAGTCAGCGTCTTCACGCGCTTCCTTCGAGCCCGTAGCCGTGACGAAAACGGCCGTGTCGCCATAACGGACCAATGCGGCACCGCTGGCCTGTTTAGCCAGTTTGCCGACTTCAATCACCAGCGGGCGGCCGGCGAAATCCATTTGGAATTTCTGTTCTTCCATTGTTACCTCCTTGAATTCACAGGTGATAGGCACTAGTCCGGGAACATCGGCGATATACCCAGGCTACAACCTACCACCCTGTGTCCTGAAAAAAGAGGCTGATGCAGTCACATCAGCATCAGCCTCACAGTATGCGAGATTATTTACGCAAGTTCAATTTTTCGAGAATTGCACGATAACGGTCGAGATCGTGTTTCTGCAAGTAACCGAGCAAGTTACGGCGCTGGCCGACGAGTTTCAACAGGCCGCGGCGGGATGCATGGTCCTTTTTATGGCTGCGGAGATGTTCCGTCAAATAGATGATGCGGCTCGTGAGGAGCGCGATCTGTACTTCCGGAGAACCCGTATCGTTTTCATTGGCACCAAATTTAGCTACGATTGCTTTTTTTTCTTCTACGCTTAACATTGTATCTTTCCTCCATGTGTAAAAAAATTGAATCTATTCGCAAAGTGCTAAGTGATCGTCGGAGTCATCGAGACACCGAGCACCCGTACGACATAGCTATTATACTATACCCGGGCAGTTGTGTAAAGGGGATTTTCGTGGTTCGTGGCTAGTGGTTCGTGGCTCGTGGCTAGTGGTTCGTAGGGGCCGTCCTGTAAAGGCGGCCCGCTTGTGGGAATTCCGTGGTTCGTGGCCAGCGGCTAGCAGCCAGCTGCTCATACGGCCTTGTCAAAAAGGCCGCTTTCGCTTATACTATACTAAAAAGGTTGTATTTAATATTTTGTTATATATAAAGGAGTATTGTCTATGAAGAAATATGATGTCATTGTCATCGGTACGGGGGCGGCCAATATTGTGACCGATGCGGCCCTGGCCCAGGGTTTGCAGGTGGCCGTTATTGAACGGGGCCGGTTTGGCGGGACTTGTCTGAACCGCGGCTGTATCCCAACGAAGGTCATGGTCACGGCGGCCAACCGCATCCGCGAAATCCGCGAAGGGAGCCGTATCGGTGTCTTTGCCGACAAGGTCCGCCTGGACTGGGATATCTTGTCCAAGCGGCTGTGGGAAAAGGTCGATGAAAGTCCGGCTATTCAAAGTTATTACGACCAGTTCCCCAATGTCGACACCTTTAACGGCACGGCGTCTTTCGTCGACAACCACACTGTCGCCATCGCCCTGAATGACGGCAGTAACGTCACCTTGACGGG
This sequence comes from uncultured Megasphaera sp., assembly GCA_902464195.1. GTDB lineage: Bacteria > Bacillota > Negativicutes > Veillonellales > Megasphaeraceae > Megasphaera. The sequence continues at coordinate 17,376 of CABQJB010000007.1, read as the reverse complement.
CGATAAGATTTTCGTCGCTACTGGCGGCCGGACCAATATCCCCGCCCTGCCGGGCCTGGAAGAAGTGGGCTATTTGACATCGGAATCGTTCTTCGGCCCGTCGTATCCGAAAAAGCCCTACCAGAGTCTGATCATCATCGGCGGCGGCCCGATTGGCTGTGAATTCGCCCATGTCTTCGACGCCGCCGGCACGAAGGTCACTATGGTCCAGCACAATGTCCGCCTCCTGCCCAAGGAAGATCCGGCCGTATCGGCATTCGTCCTCAAGCAGTTCCAGCGTTACGGCATGGACATCCGCCTCAATAAAGACACGGTTTCCGTCAGCCAGCGCGACGGCCTGAAGGTCCTGTCCTTCCGCGACCGCACGACAGGCGAAGAAGGCGAAGTGGCTGCCGAAGAAATCCTGGTCGCTCCGGGCATCCGGCCCATGACGGAACTGCTGCACCTGGAAAACACCGACGTCCGCCTGGACAAGCGCGGCTACATCGAAACGAACGAATTCCTGGAAACGACGGCTGAGAATATCTGGGCCCTGGGCGACGTCAACGGCCTGGCCCCCTTCCGCCACAAGGCCAATTACGAAGCGGAAATCCTGGCACACAACCTCTTTTCCGGAAACGAACCGGAAACGTGGCGCTGGGCCGATTACGATGCCGTGCCGGCCGTGACCTACACCTATCCCGAAGCGGCCCACGTCGGCCTGACGGAAGACCAGGCCGTGAAGAAGGGCTATGACGTCGAAGTGGCCATCAACCATTATTCCGCGTCGGCCAAGGGCTACGCCATGGGCTATGAACCGGGCGATGAAGACGACGGCTTCGTCAAATTGGTCATCGACAAGAAGACCCATTTCATCCTCGGCGCCCACATCGTCGGCCCCGAAGCGTCCATCCTCATCCAGCCATTCATCAACAACCTCATGAGCGGCACCCACGTCGTCCATCCCATCCACGAAGACATCGCGTCGCCCACGGTCCAGGCCCTGCGGGCCAAACCACTGACGCGGACCCTCAATCCCAAATCGGTCTACACCTTCAGCGAAACCATGACGCCCCACCCGTCCCTGTCGGAAGTCGTCATGTGGACGCGGTATTATTATGAAGGAAAATAGAAAAAAGGCTTGTCGCACGTGCGACAAGCCTTTTTTAGTGGTTAGTGGCTAGCGGTTAGCAGTTAGCGGATGGTTTAAAATTTAAAGGTTTTCACTGAAAACTACAAACTCCGTACTACAAACTATAGAGTAAAAGGAGCCTTGCATGATGGCAAAAATCTTCGTGAGACAGCCCATTTTTAGTGGTTCGTGGCTAGTGGTTAGTGATTCGTGGTTAGTGGATGCCTTTAAATTTAAAACCATCTTCTACAAACTACAAACTCCGTACTACAAACTATATTTTAATTTTTAGTTGCTAAGGCGATGCGGACCAGGGTCAGCATAATCGGGACTTCAGTCAGGACACCGACGGTCGTCGCCAGGGCGGCCGGGCTGGTGACGCCAAAGAGCGCAATGGCTACGGCAACGGCTAATTCAAAGAAGTTAGAAGCGCCGATGAACCCGGCCGGTGCGGCAATGTCGAAGGGCAGTTTCAGCAGCCGGCAGGCTCCATAGGCAATGAAGAAGATGAGGAAAGTCTGCAAGGTAAGGGGGATGGCGATGAGGACGATGTGGAGCGGATTCGATAAGATGACCTGGGCTTGGGAGCTGAAAATGATGACCAGCGTCAGCAACAGTCCCCACGTCGTTGCCGAATCGAATTTGTGGACAAAGTGCCGTTCAAAATAATCGAGGCCTTTTCGTTTGACGACAGTCATCCGGGTCAGGATACCGCCTGCCAAGGGAATAACGACGAACAGGAAGATACTGACAAAGAGGACACTATAAGGAACCGCAACTTGTGAAACTCCTAAAAGGAACTTGACGATAGGTACGAAAGCAATGAGAATGATTAAATCATTCGTAGCGACCTGGACGACGGTATAGGCCGGATTCCCTTTGACCAGTGTACTCCAGACGAAAACCATGGCCGTACAGGGAGCCGCACCGAGCAATACGGCGCCAGCCAAGTATTGCCGGCCCAGGTCCGCAGGGATCCACGAACCAAAGAGGACGAAAAGGAAGAACCAGGCGATGGCGTACATGGTAAAAGGCTTGATGAGCCAGTTGGCAATCCAAGTGACGAACAAGCCTTTAGGCTGGCGTCCTACGGCTTTGATGCTCTGAAAGTCGACTTTCATCATCATCGGATAAATCATGACCCAAATCAAAATGGCAATGGGAATAGAAATCCCCATGACCTGTAAGGTATCTAAAAAGGCTGGCACAGCCGGAAGGGCATAACCGATGGCTACGCCGACGACCATACATAACAAGACCCAAAGGGTCAGATAGCGCTGAAAAAAACTGATGCCTGCGTGTGATTCATGTTCCATGATAACGCGCCTCCTATAATTTCTCCAAGACTTCCCCGCGGACTTCGTCGGGGCGCCAGGCGATGAGGGCCGTGTGGCCCTGGGTGTGGTCGTCGACTTTGTTGATCCAGGCGATTTCGTGGGAGGCCTTGGCTTTTAGCAGGGGGCTCGTCGTCTGGGCCTGATAGAAGGATTTGTTGATGACCCACCATTTCGAGCGCAGTTTCGTCCGCTTCAGGTCCGCTTCCAGGCGCAGGGCTTCATAGACCGGCGTGGCTTCGGGCAGGGTGACGATGACGACTTCTGTTTCGTCCCCTTTCAGGCGCGGCAGCAGGTGCTGTACTGACGGCGGCGTCGAACCGTGGGTCCGGCGGATTTCCCGGTCGTAGCTTTCTGTCGATTCCAGGAGCAGCAGCGTGTGGCCTGTCGGCGCCGTGTCGATGACGACAATCTGGTCGTCGGCGGCTTCGACGATGTCGGCAAAGGCATGGAAGACGGCGATTTCCTGAGTGCACGGCGAACGCAGGTCTTCTTCGATGTAGGCCAGGTCCGACGGGCCCAGGCCGTTGGCTTTGGCCTGGCTCAGGACTTCATCCTGGTATTTCTTCAGCTCTTCCCCTTCGTCGATATGGCTCAGAGTCAGGTTATCCGTCTGGCTGACGACGTACTGCAAGTGAGCGGCCGGGTCGGTCGTCGTCAAGTGGACGCGGTGGCCCCGGCGGGCCAGGCCCAGGGCGATGGCGGCAGCGACAGTTGTCTTGCCGACGCCGCCCTTGCCCATAGTGAAGATGACCTTGCGCTGATGGGCTTCCAGGTCGTCGATGACGGCCTGCAGGGGCTGGACCTGTTCCAGCGTCAGTTCCGTCGCCGCTTCCTTCACTTCCCCTTTGAGCAGGGCCCGGACGTGGTCCAGGCCGGTGATGTTGTACGTCCGCAAGGGAATCTGGAAGCGCGGCAGATTGGCGATGGCTTCGGGTATGGCCTTCATGGCGGCCTGCTGTTTTTCGTATAACGTCTTGGTCGCATCGTCATCCCACGAAGCTAACAGGCCGTTGACGATGAGCTGCTGATTGGCAATGCCCAGGGAGGCCAGTTCCTTCGACGCCCGGGCCGCTTCTTTCAGGGGCAGGGCATCGGGACGGGCGACGAGGAGCATCGTCGTCTTGTCCCCGTCGGCCAGGGTCTGGACGGCCTGTTTATACAGTTCTTTCCGCGATTCCAGGCCCGACAGCTGGCCCAGGCAGGACGCGCCGTGTTTGCTCTTCTGGATGAACTGGCTCCACGCCGACGGCAGCTGCAGCATGCGCAGGGTGTGACCTGTCGGCGCCGTATCGAAGATGATGTGGTCGTAGCCACAGGCGACGGCTTCATCGGTGAGGAAATTGGTGAACTCGTTGAAGGCAGCGATTTCTACGGTACACGAGCCTGACAGCTGTTCTTCCATGTTGCGCAGGGCTGCTTCCGGCAGAAGGCCGCGATAGGGACCGATGACGCTTTCCCGGTACTCGGCCGCGGCCTGGACCGGGTCGAGGTTGGCCACGGCCAGGTTGGGCACGGCGGCGATGGGCGTGGCCTTATTAGTCAGTTCCATGGAAAAGACGTCTTGCAGATTCGACGCCGGGTCGGTGCTGATAAGCAGGACCTTCTTACCGGCATCGGCCAGGGCGACGGCCGTGGCACAGGCGACGGACGTTTTGCCGACGCCGCCCTTTCCGGTCAGGAAGAGGTATTTCGTCTGGACGACGTGAAAGGGATCATAGAGCATCATTTACAGTCACCTCCGCAGCAGCACGACGAGCTTTCCGGTTCCGCCGACGTGTCACCGCAGCAGCACGACGAGGCTTCGCTTTCAGCCGGTGTATCACCACAGCAGCAGGAAGCTGTTTCTTCGGCGCTGTCGCCGCAGCAGCTGTCCCCAGCGGCCTGGGCTTCTGCCAGAAGAGCCGTGTCGAAGCCGATGAGGCTGGCAAATTCATCATTCGTCGGATAGCGGCCGGCAAACTGGACGGCACCGTCGACGAGGATGAGGGGCAGGTCTTCAGGACCGTGGTGCTGGAGGAAATCCGTCACGGCCTTGGTCTGGACGAATTTCAAGGGCGCACTGGTCAGGTTATAGCGGCCGACGTCGATGCCGTGCTGTTTCAACGTGTCCAAAACCGTCGATACGCGCAAGAGTTCCGGGTCGATAGACGGACCACAGAGACCGGTCGGGCAGCACATTGCTTGTTCAAAGATTTCCATATGTTTCATGATAAAAGACCTCCTAAAAAAATTCATATATTTACATTCATCAATGTATGAGCTGAAAAAACAGCCTGCCTCACTGGCAATGGCAGGCTTCGTCCTCTGCCGGCACGGCACTGGGCTGGAATAAGTCATGGACGGCCTGTTCCAGGACCTGGGCCTGGGCGCGGTTGAGGGAATAATAGACCCACTTCCCTTCCTTGCGGCCCGTGACCAGCTGGGCCTCGCAGAGAATCTTCATGTGGTGGGACAGCGTCGGCTGGGACAAATTCAGATGTTCCAGGAGCACGCAGGCACAGCGTTCCCCCTGCCGCAAGAGTGACAAAATGCGCAGCCGCTTCTCATCACCCAAAGCCTTGAATACGCGGACCGCTTCCCTTTCCTCCATCATGGCGCCTCCTTTCATATCGAAGTTTATCAATCTATAGTTAGAGTATAGCAGACACATTGACGTTTGTCAATATGTCTGCTCGTGGCTCGTGATTAGTGGTTCGTGGCTCGTAAACCAATCGCGTTCACTTGGGAAAGCAATCCACGGGATTCCCACAAGCGGGCCGCCTTAACAGGTCGGCCCCTACGAAAGCGGTCCATGGGACCGCGGTTGACTGCTAGCCGTTAGCCACGAAGCGGTCCACGGGATTCCCTCAAGCGGGCCGCCGTCGGGGAGGCCCCCTACCCATACGACCACAGGCCGTATGTTTGGGCGAGCTGTCATCTACGGCCAGCGTTCATTTTTTCATCGCCTGTCTGCGATACCGTAGGGGACGTCCTGTTAAGGCGTCCCGCCTGAATCCTGTACACAACCGGAATTTATGACGGACGGCACTTGGCCGTAATACAATCATGAGTCTGTCGCGGCGAAGCCGCATCGGAGTCCGAGGAAAGGCTTGCCATAATACCAGAACGGGCTGTGGTCAATTATCACAGCGGGCCGCCTTAACAGGTCGGCCCCTACGAAAGCGGTTCACGGGATTCCTACAAGCGGGCCGCCCTTTGGGACGGCCCCTACGAACCACGAGCCACTAGCCACGAAAAAAAAGCTTGCCGTTATACGACAAGCTTTTTTTCATCTCTCTATTTGCTTACCAAGTCTTCTTCTACCTGGATGTGGAGTTCATGCAGCTGTTTTTTGGTAACTGTCGACGGAGCTTCGCTCATGGGGTCGATAGCGTTCTGGGTCTTCGGGAAGGCGATGACATCGCGGATGGACTTGCGTTTGAGCATGAGCATGATCATGCGGTCCAAGCCGAAGGCCAGGCCTCCGTGGGGCGGTGCACCGTATTCGAAGGCGCGGAGGAGGAAGCCGAATTTCTGTTCTGCTTCTTCCGGTGTCAGGCCGATGGCCTTGAAGACGCGCTGCTGTACGTCGGGCTGGTAGATACGGAGGGAGCCGCCGCCGAGTTCGATGCCGTTGAGGACCAGGTCATAGGCCTTGGCATAGACGTGAGCCGGGTCTGTTTCCAGTTTGTCCAGGTCTTCGTCGCGCATGGCCGTGAACGGATGGTGCATAGCGACGTAGCGGTGTTCTTCTTCGCTGTATTCGAACATGGGGAAGTCGACGACCCAGGTGAAGGCGAATTCGTCTTCGTCGATGAGGTTCATGCGGCGGGCCATTTCTTTACGCAGTTCGCCGAGAGCGGCTGCGACGACTTTCGGTTTGTCGGCGATCATGAGGACCAGGTCGCCCTTTTCAGCGCCGCAGGCTTTGCCGATTTCACGGAGCTTGTCTTCGCCAAAGAACTTCTTGATCTGCGATTTGAGCGTGCCGTCTTCGAGGAAGCCGATCCAGGCCAGGCCCTTGGCGCCGTAGTGGCTGACGTATTCGACGAGGCCGTCCAGTTCACGACGGGGAATGTCGGCGTCGCCTTTGACGTTGATGGCTTTGACCTGACCGCCGTTGTCGATGACGCTGCGGAAGACTTTGAAGTCCGTGTCCTTGACGAGTTCCGTGACGTCTGTGAACTTCATGTCGAAGCGCAGGTCCGGCTTATCGGAGCCGTAGTTTTCCATAGCGTAGTCCCAGGTCATGCGGTGAATCGGGAGCTTGACGTCGTGGCCCAGGGTTTCTTTGAAGATGTAGTGTACCATCTGTTCGACGAGGGTCAGGATTTCTTCCTGGTCCATGAAGGACATTTCCATGTCGAGCTGGGTGAATTCCGGCTGGCGGTCGGCGCGCAAGTCTTCGTCGCGGAAGCAGCGGGCGATCTGGTAGTAACGGTCCATGCCGGAAATCATGAGCAGCTGTTTGAAAATCTGCGGCGACTGCGGCAGGGCGTAGAATTTGCCTTCGTTGACGCGGCTCGGTACGAGGTAGTCACGGGCACCTTCCGGCGTGCTCTTGCAGAGTTCCGGCGTTTCGATGTCGATGAAGCCGTGTTCGTTGAGGAACGTGCGCATGGCATGTTTTACTTTATGGCGCATGATGAGGTTCTTCTGCATTTCCGGACGGCGCAGGTCGAGGTAGCGGTATTTGAGGCGGATCTTTTCGTCGACGTCGATGTTGTCTTCAATGTAGAACGGCGGCGTCTTGGACGAATTGAGGATGCGCAGTTCTTCGCAGCGGATTTCGATGGTCCCGGTCTTCATCTTGGGGTTGATCGTATCTTTATCGCGCATGCGGACGATGCCGCGTACAGCCAGGACGTATTCCGTACGTACCTGTTCTGCTTTATCGAAAGAAACCTTTTCATAGTCCGGCGAAGCGACGACCTGTACGATGCCCGTACGGTCGCGGAGGTCGATGAAAATCAGTCCGCCGTGGTCGCGGCGGCGTTCGACCCAGCCCGTCAAGACGACTTCTTTGCCGTTGTCCGCTTCACTTACTTCAGCGCAGTATTGGGAGCGGTGTAAACCTTCCATTGTATCCATTCGTAAATCATCCCTTCTTGTGTGTTTCCATATATGCAACAATCCCATCAAGGGGAACGCTGACTTGTTCTTTGCTGGCCATATTGCGGACCTGGGCTTCACCGGCGGCTAATTCGTCCTCGCCGATGATGACCGTGTAATCGGCGTTGAGTTTATTGGCCGATTTCATCTGGCCCTTCATGCTGCGGCCCAGGAGGTCGATTTCAGCATAGAGGCCCTTTTCGCGGAGCTGCTGCTGCAGTTCGAAGGCCTTGGTCTTGGCGGCATCGCCGAGGGCGACGATGAAGACGGGCTGCTTCTTTTCGACCGGCGGCAGGAGGCCCTGTTCCTTCAAGGTCAGGAGCAGCCGTTCCATGCCGATGGCAAAGCCGATGCCCGGTGTCGACGGACCGCCGACTTCTTCGATGAGGCCGTCGTAGCGGCCGCCACCGCAGACCGTGCTCTGTGCGCCCAAGGGAGCGTACATGATTTCAAAGGCCGTATTGGTATAGTAATCGAGACCGCGGACCAGGCGCGGGTCGAGGGTAAAGGGAATACCGATGGCCGTCAGATATTCCTGGACTTTGTGGAAATGTTCCTTGCAGTCGTCGCAGAGATTATCCGTGATCAAAGGTACGCCCATCTGCATCATTTTTTCGCCGTCTTCTTTGCAGTCGAGGACGCGGAGAGGGTTCTTTTCCAGGCGTTCGTTGCAGTCGTCGCAGAGCTGGTCCCGTTTGTCGGCAAAGAAATCGAGGAGCTTCTGGCGATAGACGGGACGGCACTTCGGGCAGCCGACGGAGTTGAGGTGCAGGACCAGATCATTGAGGCCCAGTTCCCGGAAGAGCTGGAAGGCCATGGCAATGATTTCCGCATCGACAGCCGGGTCCTTGGAGCCGATTTCTTCGACGCCGAACTGGGTGAACTGGCGGTAACGGCCAGCCTGGGGGCGGTCATGACGGAACATGGGGCCCATGTAGTAGAACTTGTGGACCTGCGGGTCGCCGTAGAGCTTGTGTTCCAGGAAGGCCCGGACGACAGAAGCCGTATTTTCCGGGCGCAATGTCATGCTGCGGCCGCCGCGGTCTTCAAAGGTGTACATTTCCTTGGTGACGACGTCTGTCGTTTCCCCGATGCCGCGTAAAAACAATTCAGTACTTTCAAACATAGGCGTGCGGATTTCGCCGAACCCGTAGAGCGAGCAGATCTGGCGGATCTTTGCTTCCAGCAGCTGCCACTCTGCCGTCTGTTCCGGCAGGAAATCCTGCGTGCCTCTCGGTGCAGTAATAGCCATTTAAACATCCTCTTTTCCGTATATGATAGCACACAAACGGCGGCGCTGGGCCATTCTTTCCGCCAGAGCCTGCACATATGCATCGACGTCTTTCGGCATATACACCTTTTCCAAGGTGTGGCCGTCGCGGCAGAGGAACTTCGTCGCCCCGCCCGGTCCGGCTGCCAGGACGGACTGCCGTTCTTCCATCATCTCGATATTATAGGCACTGACGCTGCCCGGCAGGGCATAGCCAATGTTGGCGAAGCTGGCTGCCATGTACTTCTGGCGGTACATGTAGTACGGCACATAGCCGCCGGCCGTCAGGATGGACTGGCAGAGACGGACCATGCGGCCCGTTTCTTCGGCAGGCGGAATGGCGGCCCGCAATTCATGATGGAATAAGGGTGCCCGTTTTTTTAATGCTAACGTATGAATTGTAACATTTTCCGGGTGCAGTTTGCAAACAATTTCCATATTTTCCTGCATATCTGCCACGGTTTGCCCGGGAAGGCCGGCGATGAAGTCCATATTGATGACGGAAAATCCCAGTTCCCGGCAATTTTCATACATGGTGTAAATATCCTCGACCCGGTGGCGCCGGCCCAGAGCATCGAGGAGGTGCTGCTGCAACGTCTGGGGATTGACGCTGATGCGGTCGACGCCAGCCCGGCGCAGCATGGCCAGCATGTCCGGCGTCGCCGTATCGGGCCGGCCCGCTTCGACGGTCCATTCACGGGCAGCCGGGAAATTCCGGGCCAGCCGCGTCATCATCGCTTCCAGGACCGGCAGGGGCAGGCACGTCGGCGTACCGCCGCCGACGTAGAGCGACGTCACTTCCAGGTCATAGGTCCGGCACAGGTCAGCCAGGTCATCGAGGTCGGCCAGGACGGCATCGCGAAAGGCCGCAAGCTCTGCCTCCCCTTCCCTGCCGATGAGGCGCGACGGGAAGGAGCAGTACAGACAGTGGCTGGGACAATAGGGAATCCCTACGTAGAGAGCCACTTTCCGGCCCCTGTCGATGACGTAAGGCCGCTGGAGCCGGGCCATGGCCACCAGGTCCCGAGCGACGGCCGGCGCCACGCAATACGACGTCTGCAAGGCCTTTTCGGCCTGGTCGGCTGTGAAGCCCTGGTCGAAGAGGTGGTGGACCAGTTTCGTCGGCCGCACACCGATGAGCGTCCCCCACGGGCTGGGGCCGTGGCCGCAGAAGCGGTTATGCCAGTGGATGAGGCAGTCCTTGAGGGACGCCCGTTCCCGGTCCGTCCCGACGAGGCGGGCCTCCGAAGACCAGGGCGCCCCGCCGTCCTGGAAGGTACAGCGCACGTAGAGGTGGCCGCCTTCCTCGCGGACGGTAACGGCAGCCCCGATGTCGCGGACTTCCCGGCCGCCGACATAGCCCAGGGAGGCCATGACCTGACCGACGAGGGAATGGAAGCGTTCCGGCCCGTCATAGGTATAGGTCTGGAGGGCCATCTTATTCCGCTTCTTTCGCAGCTTCGGCTTCCTTGGCCGCTTCTTCTTCCCGTTTCTTCTGGCATTCTTCGCAGTAGCCATAGACCTTCAGCTGATGGTCAACGGTGTGGAAGTGGAGACGCTTTTCCAGGATCGTTTCCAGCGTTTCCAGGAGGTCGTCTTCACATTCCCAGACCTTGCCGCAGCCCAGGCAGATGAGATGATGATGGAAATGGCCTTCATTGTCGCGGTCATTCAATTCATAGCGGCTGCAGCCGTCGTCGAAATCGAGCTTCTTCAAGAGGTCCATCTGGGTGAAGAGGTCCAGCGTCCGGTAGACCGTAGCCAGGCCGATGTCGGGCGCCGTCTTCTTGACCAGCTCGAAGACTTCTTCGGCGCTCATATGGCGGATGGGGCTTTCGACGAAGGCCCGCAGGATGATCTGCCGCTGGGACGTCATCTTGCATTTTTTGAACTTGATCTTTTCTTTCATGCGTTTCATCATGGTATCCATGATTTCTTTCTTATTCGTTTCGGTTCTCGTTGTTTCCATTGTACTTCATCGCCTTTTCTTTATATGTATTGTAAAACCATAAATGTTTACACAAAATCTGTAAGACTGCCGTCACCGGGACGGTAAGGATCATGCCGGCTACGCCAAAGAGGGTCCCGCCGATGAGCAGGGCGATGACGATGACGACCGGATGCAGGCTGATGACGGCCCCCATGACCTGAGGCATGATGAGGTGGCTGTCGATCTGCTGGATGACGATATAGAAGATGATGACTTTCAGCGGCAGGGACAGGCTGACCGTCGCGCTGAGCAGGATAGCCGGCACAGCGCCGACGATAGGCCCGATGATGGGTATCCATTCGGTAATGGCCGCCAAGAGGCCGATGACCATGGGGTACGGTACGCCCATGGCCCACATGCCGAGGAAGGTCAACGTCGCAATGATACAGCTCATGAGGATCTGGCCGCGGATGTAGCGGCTCAGGACGTGCTGTATTTCCTGGAAGAGGCCGGCCAGGTGGCTGCGATAACTTTCGGGGAAGATATCGACGAAAATCTTGACCATGTGGCTGCCGTCTTTCATGAAGTAGAAGGTAATGATTGGTACGACGAAGAATTCGACGACCGTCCCGGCAATGGCAAAGACGGACTGGATGAGGTTGGTAATGCCGTCGATGCCGTAATTGCCAATCTTGACGAAGGCATCGTTGACGATTTTCTTGACCTGGTCCGGGATATAGAACTGGGTCTGCTCATTTTCAAGCTGTGTCACCAGGGCCGCCGTCTGGCTGACCAAATCGTTGAAGTTGGCTGCCAGTAGATTGACCTGGACGACCAACGGCTTGACGATGATATTGGTAATGACCGTCACGATGACGATGAGGATGACAAAGGAGATGAGGATGGCAATGTCGATAGGCACATGGCGGCCGGTCAGGCGCCGCAGCCCTTTGATGACGCCATCGCGGATAGGCATGAGGATGAACGTCAGGATCAGGGAAATGACGACGGGCCAGTAGACGGCATGGACCGTGAGGAACAGCGCACCGGCCAGGACAGCCAGGGTGACGCGCATCCAGAACTCCGCGCCCTTATAGGCAACCATAGCTTACCAGCCTCCGTCCAGGAAGGGATTGCCCCGCCGTTCGTCACCGATGGACGTAGCCGGGCCGTGGCCGGGCAGGACCAGCGTATTGTCAGGCAGGGTCATGAGTTTCGTTTCCAGGCTGTGGAGCAGCGTCTTCGACGAGCCGCCGTAGAGGTCGGTACGGCCGACGGAATAGCGGAAGAGCGTATCGCCGGAAAAGACGACGCCTTCGCCGTACAGGCTGAGGCCGCCCGGCGTATGGCCCGGCGTTTCCAGGACCGTGAAGTGCAGGTTGCCCAAGGTCAGTTCATCGCCGTCCTTGACCAGGTGGTCTGCCGATGTACATTCGATGGCCTGGCCCATGAACATGGACAGGTTATTATGCGAATTGGAAATGAGATCGGCATCGCCGGCACCGACGTAGACCGGTACGTTCTTGCGCTGGCGCAGTTCCTGCAGGGCGCCGATGTGGTCGGCATGGCCGTGGGTCAGGAAAATGAATTTCAGCGTCAGGCCGTGGCTGGTCAGGGCCTTGTCGATGGCGGGATAATCCCAGGCCGGGTCGACGACCATGGCGTCTTTCGTATCCGTGTCGTAGACGATATAACAATTGGTCATGATGGGACCGAGTTCCATACTGATATATTTCATGCTCATAAATACATTCCCCCTTAAAAGGTTTTCTGGCTGTCCAAAAGGATGGTCACAGGCCCGTCGTTTTCCAGGGATACGACCATATGGGTCCGGAAACGGCCTGTCGCCACGGTGACGCCGAAGGCACGGACAGCGGCGACGAACTGCTCATACAATGCTTCGGCCTGTTCGGGCTTGGCCGCTTCGATATAGCTGGGACGGCGGCCATGTCGGGCATCGCCGTACAGGGTGAACTGGGAGATGACCAGCATCTCCCCTCCCTCGTCGAGGAGGGAGTGATTGAGTTTGCCCTGGTCATCTTCAAAGATCCGCAAGTGGACGATCTTGTCGGCCAGGTAGCGGACGTCGGCTTCCGTATCCTTGACGGAAACGCCGAGGAGGACCGTCAGGCCGCTGCCTGCCTGGCCGGCGAGGACACCGTCAGAGGTCACGGAAGACGTCAGGGTCTTTTGTACGACAGCTCTCATGTCTGGCTCCCTCCCGTATAGCGTTCGACGGCGTAGACATCCTTCAGGCGGCGTATCTTGGTGGCCACGAATTCAAACTGGGCCAGGTCCTTGATGCTGATGCCCATGTGGATGGTGACGTTCTTAGTATCGCTGGTCTTGGCGTTGACGCTGAGGATGGAAATCTTCATTTCCGCCAGGGTGGCCATGATTTCGGCCATGATGCCCGTGCGGTCGTAGGCGACGATTTCCATGTTCACTTCAAAGCGTTCATTGCCATCGTAATCCCATTCGACGTCGATGAGGCGGTCTACGTCGTTCTGGCCGTGTGTGACGTTCGGGCAGTCGGCACGGTGGACCGAGACGCCGCGGCCGCGGGTGATGAAGCCGATGATGGGGTCGCCCGGCACAGGGCTGCAGCATTTGGCCAGGCGGACCAGCAGGCCCGGTTCGCCTTTGACCAGGATACCCGTGCCGTTGTGCTTGACGGGCTTCTTGGTCTTGAGTTTTTCCAGGGCGGCCAGGCTGTTGGTCTTTTCTTCCTGCTTCTGCAGGTCTTTCTTGTGCAGTTCCAGGAGCTTGATGAGGACCGTATTGACGGCAAAGCCGCCGTAGCCGACAGCAGCGACCAGGTCGTCTTCGGAGCCGGCATTCATCTGCTTGGCCACGCGGCCCAGGCGGCCACCGACATTGAGGGCTTTCCAGTCATGGCCCAGGCGCTTGCATTCCCGTTCCAGCGCATCCAGGCCTTTGGCGATGTTTTCTTCGCGGTTTTCCTTCTTGAACCAGCTGCGTATCTTCGAGCGGCTTTCCGAGCTGCCGACGATGTTCAGCCAGTCCAGGCTGGGCTTGCCGACTTTGGACGTAATGATTTCGACGATGTCGCCGTTCTTCAATTTATAGTCCAAAGGTACGATCTTGCCGTTAATCTTGGCGCCGACGCAGCGGTGGCCGACGTCGGTGTGGATGCGGTAGGCAAAGTCGATGGGGATGGAACCCTGGGGCAGGTCGATGACATCGCCCCGCGGCGAAAAGACGAAGACTTCGTCAGAAAAGGCGTCGAGCTTGAGGGCGTTGACGAATTCTTTCGGATTGCTCGTATCCTGCCATTCCAGGAGGTTGCGCAGCCAGCCCATCTTTTCATCGAAGGCATCCTTGTTGGCCGTCTGGTTGCCTTCCTTATAGCGCCAATGGGCGGCGACGCCGTATTCGGCGATGCGGTGCATTTCCCAGGTGCGGATCTGGATTTCTACCGGCTGCCCTCTCGTCCCGATGACCGTCGTGTGCAATGACTGATAGTTATTGGGTTTCGGCATGGCGATATAATCCTTGAAGCGGTACGGCAAGGGCTTCCACAGGCTGTGGACGATGCCCAGGACGCCGTAGCAGTCCTTAACGTCGTCGACGATGACACGGATGGCGAAGAGGTCATAGACCTGGCTCAAGTCGCGGTTATCTTTCTTCATCTTTTTATAAATGCTGTAAAAATGCTTGGGCCGGCCGTTGATTTCGCAGTGGATGTGGGCGTCGTCGAGGGCCTTCTTGAGGACGTCGATGGCTTCGTTGACGATTTCTTCGCGGACGTGGCGCTTCTGTTTCATCTGATCGACGAGGTCGTAGTATTTATCCGGTTCGAGGTAGCGGAAAGACAGGTCTTCCAGTTCCCACTTGATATTGAAGATCCCTAAACGGTGAGCCAGAGGCGCAAAGATTTCCAGCGTTTCCTGGGCGATGCGCTTCTGCTTGTCGCTGCGCATGTAGCGCAGGGTACGCATGTTGTGCAGGCGGTCGGCGAGCTTGATGACGACGACGCGCACGTCCTTGGCCATGGCCAGGAACATCTTGCGCATGCTGTTGAGCTGCTGGTCTTCTTTAGTGCGGTAATTAAGGCGGCTCAACTTGGTGACGCCGTCGACGAGGAAGGCCACTTCCTTGCCGAACATCTTCTTGATGTCTTCCAGGGTGTACGACGTGTCTTCGACGACATCGTGGAGGAGCGACGCCGTAATGGTCGTCGTATCTATTTTCATGTCTGCCAGTATCTGGGCCACGGCCAGAGGATGCAGGATATACGGTTCCCCGCTGACGCGGCGCTGGTCCTTATGGGCCTCTTCAGCCAGGTTATAGGCTTTGGTCACATCATCGCATTTCGCCTGGGGCAGATACGTATGTATCGTATCGACGAGGTGCTTGAATTCGACATCTTTATCTTTAAATTCCATAATATGAAACCTCCTTACTCCTTGCAGTACAATTCATACGTCGGCGACATATGAAGATCCATTTTCCCCGCAAGGATAGGAAAATAATAAGCTGGGCCGTCGTCATCATGGCGTACTTTGAGGACGCCGATTTCCCGTAGGACGACGATGGCAGCGTAAATGGTGTGGACGTCATAGCAGTCCCCCTGGGCCGCGGCCAGACGGCGGCGGACCTGCCAGACCGGCATACCCCAGTCGGGGATGCATTTCTTGAGGGCCATGTAGATATCGACCATGACCGCCCGGTCGAGGACGATGTGGCGGTCCGGCAGGTGGACGTCCTGGATGACCAGCTGCGGCGACGATGTGCCGTTGAAGTCATTCCGTTCGAGCTGGAAAGCCACGTCGATGACATCGCCTTCGACGATGGCGTCGCACAGGCCGGCCTGGGACCAGGCGACACCAGAAAGGCGTGTCCTGTCGGCGCCGCGGGCAACGAGACGGACGTGCTGCTTTTCCCGGCCGATGGGTCGGATTTCCTCTACCACAGCCCCGCTCAGGGAAAAGACAGGCCGGCTGTTGCCCATGCCATAAGGCTCCAGGCGGGCCAGCTCGGCGATGAGGTCCAAGGTCACATCGGCCGGTTCCAATTCCTTGTCGATATGGACCAGAGGGATGTAGTCGGCGGCTGTCATATGAGCTGCGGCATAATCCAGCAGGCGCTGGCGCAGGGCCTCGATGTTCTCGGCCTTGACGGAGAAGCCTGCCGCCATGGTATGGCCGCCGAACTGGATGAGCAAATCCTGGGCGTATTGCAGGGCTTCGTACATGTTGAAGCCGCTGATACTGCGGCACGATCCCTTGCCGATGCCGTCGCGGACGGTAATGACCAGGGACGGCCGGTAATACGTTTCTACCAGGCGCGACGCGGCGATGCCGATGACGCCGACGTGCCAGCCCTCATGATAGGCGATGAGGACGCCGTCACGGCCTCTCCCCTGCCCTTCGATCTGGGCGATGGCTTCCTGGGCGATGGTGTGCTCGATGTCCTGGCGCTCCGTGTTGAGGCGGCTCAATTCGGCCGCATCGGCGGCGGCCTGAACGGCATCGCTTTCCAGGAGCAGTTCGACGCCTTTCGTCGCATGGCTGATGCGTCCGGCCGCATTGAGGCGCGGCGCCGCCGTAAAGGCGATGCGGCCGGCTGTGATGTCCTTGCCGCTGAGATTGGATGCGTCCAGGAGGGCCTTGATGCCCGTCCGCTTCCCTTCTTTCATGGCCGCCAGGCCATGGCGGACGAGGATGCGGTTCTCGCCGGTCAGGGGGACCAGGTCGGCAATGGTCCCCAGGGCCGCCAGGTCCGTATAGCCCGGCAGGTCTTCATGGCAGTGATGCTGCCACAAGGCCCGGCAGAGGACGTAAGCCACGCCGGCTCCGGCCAGTTCCTTAAAGGGATAGGGGCAGCCGGCCTGCTTGGGATTGAGGACGGCCAGGGCTGGCGGGATCTGCTCCGGCGGTTCGTGATGATCGGTAATGATCATATCCAGGACCGGTGAGAACTGCCGGACCAGGTCATACGATGAAATGCCGCAGTCGACGGTGATGAGCAGGTCGGCCTGATGGCTCAGCTGCTCCAGGGCCCCTTCATTGAGGCCATAGCCTTCGCTCTCCCGTTCGGGGATATAGAACTGCGGCGACGCGCCGAGGTCGCGGAGGACGGAATAAACAAGAGACGTCGACGTAATGCCGTCGACGTCATAGTCACCGTAGATGACGATGCGCTGCTTTTCGGTTATCGCCTGCTCCAGCCTGATGACGGCATTCTCCATGTCTTTCATCCGGAAAGGGTCGGCCATATCGGCCAAGGTATCGTGAAGAAAATGGTCCCCTTCACGGACATCGGCGATGCCGCGGTTGGCCAGTACCTGTGCCAATACCGGGGATATATGTAATTGTGCAGACAAGGCCTCCATGAGCCCCTCGTCGGGACTGCCGAACTGCCATCGTTTCTCCATAGCTATCACGACACATTCTCAAGAATAATCACTATCAATAAATCATCTCTTATTTTATCACTTTCTATTCTCAAAATAAAGGCTAATTCCATGGCTACTTACTATTATTTGTCAATTTTGAGAAAATTTAAGATTTGTTTAAATATTGCAGGCGTAGAAAAAGGGCTTGTCGCACGACGACAAGCCCTTTAAAGTTGTTAGTGACTAGCAGTTAGTTGTTAGCGGATGGTTTTAAAT
>CABQJB010000006.1 GCA_902464195.1 uncultured Megasphaera sp. | reverse complement strand
TTTGGACAGCCCTTTGAGAATAAGGCTATCCTGATTTCAGGAGGAAACTTAAACAGCAACCTTCTCAAGAATCTCCCGCTTCTATAAGCGGGAGAGGTTCAATATAGAGAGAGCATGTTGCAGGGAATCCGGAGTCTGACGACAAGGATGTGGCTACATGCGGATAAGGATGTGAATGTCATGGTCACGATGAAGAAAATAGCAGAACTTTGCGGGGTGTCGCGGGGAACCGTCGACCGGGCCCTCAACGGACGCGGTCGCGTCAACGCCGAGACGGCTGCCATGATCCGCAAGATGGCCAAGCAGCTCGGCTACGAGCCGAACCCTGCCGGCAAGGCGCTGGCAGCGCGCAAGAACAATCCTGTCATCGGCGTGCTGCTGCCGTCCGAAGGCAATGCCTTCTTTGACGATGTCATCCACGGCATGGACCTGGCGGCAAGTTCCTATGCTGTCTACGGCCTTAAGGTCCGCTACTATCTGATGAAAGGCTACGACGTCGAAAAGCAGCTCGCCTTGATGGAGTCGATGCGCCACCAGGTCAATGCGCTGATCATCAGCCCCATTGACGATCCCCGCATCGCGGCGGCCATTGATTCGCTCGTGGCTGATGGCATCTTCGTCCTCACCGTCGTCAGTGATATCGACAGCTCGCAGCGCCGCGCCTATGTCGGCAGCGATTACTTTAACGGCGGTGAGACGGCCTGTGCCCTCCTAGAGCTCCTCCTCGGCAAGAAAGCCTCTGTAGGACTCGTCATGGGCAGCCGCCAGGTCCTCGGCCATCGGCTGCGCCTCGAAGGATTTCGCCACCGCATGGAACGCCTGCCAGATTTCACCATCGCAGGTATCGTCGAGAACGGCGATGACGAGATTTGCTCTTACGAGCGCACGAAGGAATTGTTGCAGAAACGCCCCGATATTTCCGCGATGTTCTGCATGGCTGGCGGCGTATACGGGGCCTGCCGGGCCGTTATGCAGCTGCCGGAAGAGAAGCGGCCGCTCGTCATCGCCTTTGACAGCGTGCCGACCACTGTTGAAATGATGCGCTGCGGCATCGTCAAGGCCATCCTGTTCCAGCATCCGACGCGCCAGGGACGCTTGTCCGTGCAGCTGGCCTTCGAGTACCTCGTCAACGGCCGCCTGCCGGATAAGACATGGTACCTCATGAAGAACGAAATCCGGCTGCTCGAAAACCTCTAGGAAGCGGATACTTATGCACAAGCACATTATTCTGAATAATGGCCTGACTATGCCGGCTGTCGGTTTTGGTACGTGGATGCTGAAGGGCGAAGCGGGGAAGCAGGCCATCCGGGAGGCCTTATCCGTCGGCTACCGTCTCATCGATACGGCGCACATGTACGATAATGAGGCTATCGTCGGCCAGGCTGTGGCCGAAAGCGGCCTTCGCCGGGAGGATATATTCATTACGACGAAACTCTGTCAGACCCGAGCCGGCTATGAGCTGGCCTGGCAGGGCATCGAAGAATCGCTGGCCCGGTTGCAGACCGACTATATCGACTTGATGCTCATCCACGAGCCTTACGATGAGGCTTTGGATATGTATCGGGCCTTGACCGAAGCCTACCGCCGGGGAATAGTCCGGGCCATTGGCATTTCCAATTTCAATGCCCGGGAATACCTTGATTTTATCGGAAGTTGTAATATTACTCCCATGATCAACCAAGTCGAGTGCCACGTCTATTACAGACGAAAAGAGCTCCAGAGGGCACTTGTGGCACAGGGAACACAAATGCAGGCATGGAGCCCTTTTACAGAAAGGAAAAAGCCCATATTCCAGGAGCCCATTTTACAGGCTGTCGGCCAGAAATACAGCAAAACGGCCGCACAGGTTGCCTTGCTGTACCTGGTGCAGCAGGGCATCGGCGTCATCCCGAAATCATCCCACCGGGAGCGGATGATTGAGAACCTCGATATTTTCGACGCCACCCTGACGCTGGACGACATGGCTCGGATTCAGCAGTTAGAGACGGGGAAAACCCTGTTTGGCTGGTATGAGGACTGACTTTTTCTTATTTTTGTCTTGCATACCACTGGAACAAGGCCTGGGTCCCGCAGTTTTCCATGCCTTGGTCGGCCAGCTGGTCGTAGAGTTTTTTGGCTAAGCGCAGTCCTGGCAGGTCCAGTCCCATTTCGTCTGCCGATTCGATGGCGATGCGCATGTCTTTGAGGAAGTGCTTGATATAGAATCCTGGTGCTGTATCGCCTTTCAGCATGCGCGGTGCCAGATGGGACAGGGACCAGGAGCCGGCGGCTCCGGCGGAAAGGGTGGCGATGACTTTTTCTGGGTCGAGGCCGCTTTTTTTCGCGTAGGCCATGGCTTCGCAGACGCCCATCATGTTTGAGGCGATGGCGATTTGGTTGCTCATCTTGGCATATTGGCCGCTGCCGGCCGGGCCGAAATAGGTCAGGGTCTGGCCCATAGCTGAAAAAATAGATTTCATGGCTTCAAAGGCTGCTTCTTCACCGCCGCCCATGATGGCCAATGTCCCTTGACGGGCGCCGATGTCGCCACCGGAAACGGGTGCATCCAAGGCTTCGATGCCCTGCTTTTTAGCCTGGGTGTAGATGCGTTTGGCCAGGGCAGGACTGGACGTGGTCATATCGATGACGAAACCGTCCTGTTTGCCGCGAAAGATGCCCTGGTCGCCGAAATAGACGGCTTCCACGTCTTGGGGATAGCCGACCATGGTAATGACGACGTCCGATTGGGCGGCCAGTTCCGCCTGCGAATCGAACCAGTGACAGCCTTCCTGGATGAGATCTTCGGCCTTGGCTTTCGTCCGCGTGTTGATGTTGACGGGATAGCCGGCTTTCTGTAAATTCCGGATCATGCCGCTGCCCATGACACCGGTCCCGATGAATCCGATACGTTGTATATTCATGATGATGCCTCCTCTGTGTTTTCTTTATTATAGCATGGTATAATGGAGAAAACGACTTTTCACTCAAAGGGGAGATATTTATGTCATTGAATCGCTTGCGGGATTTATTCCAAGATGGGAAAGGGGCTGTCGGGACCTTTGTCAGTATGGACAATGAGTCCCTCGTCGAATGTCTGGGCTATACGGGCCTGGATTTTGTCATCATCGACACGGAGCACGGACCTTTCGATACGGAAACGATGATGAATCTCATCCGGGCGGCGGAGCGCGTCGGCCTGGTGCCGGTCGTGCGCATTGCCAATGTCGACCACAAGGAGATACAGCGGACAGCGGACTGTGGGGCCCAAGGGCTCATCGTGCCCTGCCTGCGCGACGTGGCGGACTTCCAGAAGACCGTCGCCCTGGCCAAGTATGCACCTGTCGGCCAGCGGGGCTTCATCAAAGGGCGGGGGACTGGCTTTGGCCAGCTGCCCTGGGCGGCGACGGATAGGCTGGAAGCATACTATGCCAACAGCAATGAGCGGCTCATGGTCATTCCCCAGTGTGAAACGAAAGAAGCCTTGGAGCATATCGAGGACATCGCCGCCATGGAAGGCATCGACGGCATCTTCATCGGCCCCTTTGACTTATCGACGTCCATGGGCCTGCCAGGCCAATTTACGCATCCCGATTTTCTGGCGGCGAAGGTACGCATCCTCCAGGCCTGCCAGCGGGTGCAGAAGCCTTGCTATATCTTTACGACGAAAGCAGAAGAAGCGGCAGCCTGCCTGAACGATGGCTATGCCGGCGTAGCCCACGAACTCGATTTTGACATCCTCATCGAGGCCTACCGCCATGTCGTAACCGATATTCGTTCTTTTCAAGGAAAAAGATATTGACAAAGAACGGATTGCCTGTTATACTTAGCCTACAATCGAATCGCGAAGGGGAGTAACCTCTCGTCAGTTGTCATCAACATCGTGCCGTTATTGACCGGCTGGTGGCAGCGTTGCAATCGCAATGGGTGAGACTTTCGCATGATACCAGTTTTGCTGATACCATGCGGAAGTCTCTTTTGTTTTTTACAGAAAGAGGTATATTATGGAAATCTTATCGATGCAATTTTTCATGGCTTTAGGCTCTATCATTTTACTGGATATCCTCCTTGGCGGCGACAATGCCGTCGTCATCGCCATGGCGGCCAATAAGCTGCCGGCCAATCTGCGCCGCAAGGCCATCCTCATCGGGACCGGTGGCGCTGTCGTTATCCGCCTGGTCATGACCCTCATCGCCGTCTGGCTGTTGACGATTCCTTTTTTACAGGCCTTAGGCGGCCTCATCCTGCTGCCCATTGCCGTGAAATTGCTCATTCCGGAAGAACATGATGAGAACGTGACGGCTTCGGACAGCCTCATGGGAGCCATCAAGACCATCATCATCGCCGACGCCGCCATGGGCGTCGACAACGTCCTGGCCATCGCCGGCGCTTCGCATGGCAGCTTCCTCCTTGTTGCCTGCGGCTTCCTTATCAGTATTCCCATCATCGTCGGCGGCAGTACGGTCATCGGCAAGCTCATGGACCGTTTCCCGGTCATCCTTTATGCGGGTGCCGGCCTGCTGGGCTGGACAGCCGGTTCCATGATCGGCCACGATAAAATCTTGGGGACCCTGATGCAGCAAATGGCCGGTGCCTGGGCCCCTATGACCCTTCAGGCCGTATTAGCTGCCGGTGTCATCGCCATCGGCCTGTGGATGAGCCGGAAACGGGCTGTACAGTAACAAAAAGGCACTGTCGCATGAAGACAGTGCTTTTTTAGCAGTCAGCGGCTAGCTGTTAGCCGTTAGCGGATGGTTTTAAATTTAAAAGCCATCGCCTCAAACATCATACATCAAACTACAAACACTGATATCGAGCCAAATCGTGGTATGTCATGACGGGGACGAAGAATTTTGCCGCATGGGAGGCTAAAGTCGGGCCCGTTATCGAAAAAGCGTTGAAAGAACAATAAAATCTAAAAGAGCTGTACGAAAGTATAGCCTAAATGGAGACCGTACAGCATGAGGACCGTGCCGCAGAGGACGTTGATGGCGCGCAGGATGCGGGGCGTCATGGCGTGGCGGAAGGCGGCGACGCAGCCCGTGAGCGAGAGGAACCACAGACCCGATGCCATGAGGACGCCGGTCAGGAAAGTCGTGGCTTCGGCGGCCGGCAGGGTGATGCGGAAGGCGCCGAGGAGCATTGTGCCGTCCAGGATAGCCTGAGGGTTCATCCAGGTGACGATACAGGCTTTGGAAACGGTCTGGCCCAGAGACGCCGGCTGGCCTTTGAGAGTCAGCGCGTCCGGGACCTGGCGGATCATGCCATAGGCCATGTAGAGGATGAGCAGCGTACCTGCCCCCAGGATGACTGCTTTGAGCCAGGGGAGATGTTCCAGCAGACTGCCGATGCCGTAAAAACAGCTCAGCGACAGACTGATGTCGAAGAACAGGACAATGAGCGCTGTCACGACGGCGCGGCGCAGGGAATGGGATAACGCCGAATGGATGACGAAGAGATTCTGCATGCCGATAGGAGCGACGTAAGCCAGCCCCATGGGCAGGCCTTGGAAAAAGAACATAAAAAAAGCCTCCTTTTCCAACCTAAATATGGTTGGTCCGTGTGGTATATCCCAAGTATAACAGAGAAATCTGGAATTCGCCATACATTGCCGGGCTGTCAGTCAGCTGGCTGCGGTTGTCCGTTCACTGGGAGAATAAAGGATACTGTGAATCCTTCATACGTGTACGATGCGCGCTGGCCCTGGGGGATGATTTCCGGGGCATTTTTCGCTTCATCGCCAGGGCGGACGCGGCCCCGTTCGTAAACCGTATGGCCTTGTCCGTCTGTCAGCGCTTGTTGAGTCCGTTTGGGGCTCGACGAAGTGTCCAGTGTGTATGTCATGGCCGGCGAGATGCCGTACATGGCTGCCTTATAATAGGCATCAAAGACGGAACCTTCCTTTTTTCCAGGGCCGCCATAGAGGACGTCGAATTGGCTGCGGACGCGGTTCAAGTGCTCCATGTTTTCGGCGAAATCGGCTAAAGAGATATTGAGGGCGACTTTGGAGGGGAAGAGGAATTCATCGCCAATAAAGAGAATCCGCCGCGAAGCATCGAGGATGGCCAGGCCGCCCAATGCATGGTTCGGGTGTGGGATAGTCAGGATGGTCAGTTCCCGGTGGCCCAGGTTCAGCTTATAGCCATCGGTGACGGTGATGACTGGGTAATTGCGCGGGAACGAGACGCCCTGGAAACTGTCATAAGGGACCGTCGCATAAGGGACGCTGGCGGCTGTCATGAAGGCGGCGTCGAAGTAAGCGTCATTGGCCGTATGATCGAAGTGATAATGCGTGTTGATGACATATTTTACGGGCTTCTTCGTCAAGGTCTGGGCATAGTCGCGGATGTTGCCGGCACCATAGCCGCAGTCGATCATAACGGCAATCTTATCGCCTTCCAGGAGATAGCAGTAATCGCCATCAGAGCGGATTTTCCAGGTTCCATGGGCGATTTCTTCCGATTCAAAATGGGGTTCGTCCATGGGCGAATAAGAGCCGTCACTGTTCTTGATGAGGACATCGTGTTTGGCAGAAAAATCGATGTTCCGGATAGGGGTCCAATACGAAGACGTGTCGATTTGGGTGACGCCGTCGACGATGTAATTATCCATCCCCGGAGAAATGCGGGCTTTATCGTACCATTCCTGTGCTAATTGAGGATTCTTTTCGACGCCATCGCCTTGGGTGTAAGCGTCGCCCATGGCCCTCTGCGCCGCTGCGGCAATTCGCGGTTCCTGGGCAGCGGCCAGGCTGCCGGCTGTCAACGCGGCACATAAGCAAGTCAGAGTGAATTTTCGTTTCCAATGATACATAGGATGCACTTCCTTGTCTTATGATAAATATTGAATTTCAGTGTCATTGTATCACAGGATGAGAAAGGGCATAAGAAAACTGGAGCAGTTGTTAACAAACTGTTATGAAAAGCCAGCTCTGTGTCAGGCCGCTCTTCGGGCGGCTAACAGGACACTGGTTAAAACCAGGGCGGCGCCCAGCCAGCCCTGGAGAGAAAGCCATTCCTGGAGGAACAGGAAGGCAAAGAGCGCGGAAAAGACGGGTTCCAGTGAAAAAATCAGGCCCGTATGAGTCGGCGTCGTGTGGGCCTGGGCTACGGGCTGGAGCACGAAGCCGAAGGCACTGCACAGGACGGCTAGTCCCAATACGGAACCCCATTGCAGTCCCGTTGCCGGAAAGGCCGGCGTTTCAAAGCATAAGCTGGCTAAGAGCCCATAGCCGGCGGCAAAGGCGAGCTGCCAGATTCCCAGCAGCAGGGCATTGGTCAGCCGGATTTCCCGGTCTGTTTCCAAAATTTGCAACGCGTAACAGACGGCGCTGGCGATGCAGAGCAGGGCACCTGTATTCCAGGACAGCTGTTCCTGGAGGGTGAGCATCGCAATCCCTGTCAGGGTAAGGAAGCAGCAGCCCATGAGGGTCCTGGAAGGACGCTGCTGTTGCAGCAGGGCTTGCAGGAGGGGGACGAAGACTACCGTCGTACTGACCAGAAAGCCTGCCGTAGAGGCATTCGTCGTTTCCATTCCTTGCAGCAGGCAGGCAAAGACGGCAAATAACAATAAGCCCAATAAGGCGCTCCCTTTTAAGAGACGCTTTGTGGTCTGGCGGAGCCGGCTACGGCATAAACCGGCGACGAGGACAAAGGCGATGCCAAAGCGCAGAAAAATCAGGAAGAAAGGGGGGACGCCAGTCAGGCTGATTTTCATCCACAAATACGAACTGCCCCAGATCATCGCCAGGACGGCCAAGAGCCAGTCGGCTCGCCGCTGTGTTAAAACGATAGATTTCATGATAAAGTCTCCTTTTTAATGGTTTTATCTTGTTATTTCCTTTAAGATTCATTATAGTAGAAATAAACTATGAGAAAAGAGACTGTTTTTCATGGAAAACAGTACTATCTCGCATGATAAGAAGGAGGCGGGGCCATGGATACGGGTCACAAACGGTATGAAATTTTTTTAAAAGTCGCAGAAACAGGGAATATCACTCATGCGGCTGAAATCCTTCACTATACACAGTCCGGCGTGAGTCATGCCATTGCTGCCTTAGAAAAGGAAACGGGATTTCCTGTATTCCGCCGCAGCCGTCATGGCGTGGTCCTGACGCCGGGCGGGCAGAGATTGGTCCGGCCCATCCGCCAGCTGGTCAATCAAAAACAGGATTTGGCTCAGGTCATTGCAGATATCAACCATGTCGTAAGCGGTACGCTTCGTATTGGCACTTTTACTAGTGTATCGGTCGAATGGCTTCCCGGCTTGATTCAGCAGTTCCGGCAGCGTTATCGGAATGTCGATTTTGAACTTTGTGCCGGCGATTATGACGAAATCCGGGAAGGTATCCTCGATGGCCGGCTGGATTGTGGGTTCCTTACCGAAGCCGTTGCAGGGAAACTGGCTTATGTCCCCTTATATCAGGATGAAATGAAAGTCCTCATGAATCCGCAGCACCCATTGGCCCGACGGGCGGCCATATCCCTGGAAGATTTACTGTCAGAAGACTTCATTGTACCGCTGGCAGGCTCGGATGATGATCTATGGCGGGCTGTCCGGCCATACGGAAACCAAATCCATGTCCGCTATCGGCTGAATGATGATTTTTCCGTCATGGCCTTGGTAGCCGGGGGATTCGGTATCAGCCTGATGCCGGATTTGTTGCTTCACCACCTGAACTTTGACTTGGTCAGCCGGTCCCTGACTCCGCCTGTTTATCGGATATTGGGAATAGCTTCGTTATCAGGCCGGCAACCGGCCCCGGTGACTCGGACTTTCCTGCAGACCTTGCCGGAGATGCTGGCCAGGTTGCCGCAGAATCTGCTTGCAGTTCCTTCTGAAAGTCCGTATACTAAAAAGCAAAGATAAGGAAAGAGGGGGATCCTCCATGAAATTATTAGAACATGCCGTCATCGCCGGGATGCCCGTGCGCAACCGCATCCTCCGCAGTGCGACGTGGGAAGCCCTGGCCGATGCCAAGGGTTATATGTCGGAAAAACAGTATCGCATCTATGACCAGCTGGCCAAGAACGAAGTGGGCCTGATCTGTACGGGTTATGCCCGCGTCGATGGGGAAGACCGGCCCAATGCCGGCATGATGGGCATTTACGACGATGCCTTCATCCCGCAGTATCAGGAACTGACCCGGCGCGTCCATGCCTATGGAGCGAAGATTATGATGCAGATTGCCTATGGCGGGACCAAGACGACCTTTGAACGGGAAGGGCGGACGATCTTTTCTCCGTCTGCCGTGCCGGAACGGAAGACTGGGACCGTCGGCGTCGCCATGAGCCCGGCGGACATCCAGCACCTCATTGGGGAATATGCCCAGGCGGCCAAGCGCGTCCGCGACAGCGGTTTCGATGCCGTCGAAATCCACGGCGGCCATTCGTACCTGCTCAACCAGTTCCTCAGTCCCTATTACAACCGGCGCAGCGATGCCTACGGCGGTTCGTCAGCCAATCGCTATCGTATCGTCGGCGATATCATTGCCGCCATCCGTCAGACAGTAGGCACTCATTTTCCGATTTGGATCAAGATTACCTGTTCCGATTTCTTTGAAGGCGGCCTGACCTTTGAAGACTCGCTGGATATTTGTCGGCGCTTGCAGCAATCGGGCATTGCCGCTATCGAAGTGAGCGGTAATATCCACGGCAAGGCCCAGCAGGAAATCGGCCTGGAATGGGATGGTCACGTCATCCGCGACGGCGGCTATTTCCTCGATTATGCTAAAGACATAGCCGATGCCGTCAGCGTGCCCGTCTACGTGACGGGTGGCTTCAAGGACCCGCGGCAGATGGAAACGGCTTTGAAGACGTCGAAACTGGCCGGTATCGGCATGAGTCGTCCTTTGTTATCGGAACCGGATTTGGTACGACGCTGGAATCAGGGCGATCTGCGGCCGGCACGCTGTGTCCACTGCTCGAAATGCCGGACGCCAGAAGGCAATTACTGTACCGTCTTTGCCGACATCGATGCCAAGAAAGGGGCGAAATAAATTGAAATTCTTCATTGCTTCAGATATCCACGGCTCGGCTTATTACTGCCGCCGTATGCTCGACGCCTGGAAGCGGGAGGGCGCAGACCGCCTGGTCCTGCTCGGCGACATCCTCTATCACGGACCGCGCAACGACCTGCCCAAGGACTATGCACCGAAGGAAGTCTTTGCCATGCTCAACGAAGTCAAAGAGGCCATCCTCTGTGTCCGCGGGAACTGTGATGCTGACGTGGACCAGATGGTACTGGAATTCCCTATCATGGCCACCTATGCCATCCTGACTCAGGGAAGCCGCCTCGTCTATGCGACCCATGGCGACCAGTACAACCTGGAGTCCCTGCCGCCCATGCAGCCAGGTGACATCCTGCTCCACGGCCATACCCATGTCCCGGCCTGGCAGCCCTTCGGCCAGGATAACTATTACTTGAATCCCGGTTCGACGTCCCTGCCTAAAGATAATAGTCCGCACAGCTATCTCCTCTGGGACGGGAATGCCTTTACCTGGAAGGACATGGACGGCCAGGCCTTTCACCAGCTCGTCTTATCACTTTAATTTTATCGGAAGCGAGGATTCACCATGAGAAACCTACAAAAAACATTACGAGCCGCTATCGTACAGGCAACTCCTGTATTTTTCGATAAACAGGCGACGCTGCAGAAAGTCGTCCATCAAATCGAGGAAGCTGGCCGGAATGGGGCCAAGCTCATCGTCTTTCCCGAATCGCTGGTCCCGTGCTATCCCTATGGCCTGACTTTTGGTTTTACTGTCGGCAGCCGGTCCGAAGCCGAACGGGCCGACTGGAAGCGCTATTATGACCAGGCCGTCGTCGTCCGTCAGGACCTGCAGGACGTAGCGGCTGCGGCCAAAGCTGTCGGGGCCTATGTCAGCCTTGGCATTACCGAACGGGACGAAACGACGTATTCCCTGTATTGCAGTAACGTCATCTTTGCACCGGACGGCACGCTGGCGGCACACCATCGGAAAATCAAGCCGACTGGGGCTGAACGCTATATATGGGCTGATTCCCATGACCCGTCGACGTATTTCCCCATCGTCCAGACGCCGTGGGGGCCTATGGGTTCGCTCATCTGCTGGGAAAATTATATGCCCCTGGCCCGGACGGCGCTTTACCAGAAAGGCGTCAGCCTCTATTTGGCACCGAATACCAATGACAACCCGGAATGGCAGGATACGGTCAAGCACATCGCCATCGAAGGGCGCTGCTACGTCTTCAACGTCGACCAGTATTTCACCAAGGACATGTACCCGGCCGACCTGGTCGAAAGCGGGGCCGTCGCCAAGTTGAACGATACGGCCTGCCGCGGCGGTAGCTGCATCATCGACCCGTGCGGCCATTACATCACCGAACCCGTCTGGGACCGGGAAGCCATCATCTACGCCGACCTGGATATAGACCAAGTCGTCCTGCGTCACATGGAATTCGACGCCGCCGGCCACTACACCCGCCCAGACATCCTGGAACTCATCGTACATGAGTAGGGAGGTGCTGTCGCACGAAGGTTTCTGCCATCATGTGATGCCCCGTTTACTTTATAGTTTGTAGCACAGAGTTTGTAGTTTGCAGAGAAAAGCTTTAAATTTAAACCCATCCGCTAACAACTAACAACTAGCCACTAACAACTTGAAAGGAGCTGTCGCGATGCGACAGCTCCTTTTTTCACCGCCTCAACATGCGGTGTTTGAATTTGATTCGTTTCAGGCCCGTGGCTTTCCAGAAGTTGCGGGCCATTTTTTCGGAAATGATGTAGAACGCCGGGATGAGGAGCAGGCCGCAGAGGGTAGCAAAGGTCATGCCGCCGACGACGGCGACGCCCATGCCGCAGCGGGCTCCGGCACCGGCTCCGCTGGCAAAGGCCAGCGGCAGGCAGCCGATGATGGCTGTAAAGGCCGTCATCAGGATTGGCCGCAGGCGGAGCTTGGAGGCGATGACGACGGCTTCCATCGGCTCGATACCCTTGTCGACACGCTCTTTGGCGAATTCGACGATGAGGATGGCGTTCTTGGCCGCCAGGCCGATGATCATGATGACGCCAATCTGCATGTAGATGCTGTTCAAGAAGCCGCTGGCATTGGCGTTGAACAAGGTCGCCAGCTGGCGGATGATGTATTCCGAACCGACAGCCCCGAAAATCCCCGTCGGTACAGTGAACAAGACGGCGAACGGCATGGACCAGCTTTCATAGAGGGCAGCCAGGCAGAGGAAGGCGAAGACCAGGGCCATGATCAGGATTTTCGTCGTCGAACTGGACGATGTACTTTCTTCGCGGCTCTGGCCGGACCATTCGATGGTCATCCCCGTCGGCATGACGCTCTTGGCCGCTTCTTCGGCCGCTGCCATGGCTTCGCCGGAGCTGTAGCCGCTGGCGGCGCTGCCCTGGATGGTAACGCTGCGGACACCGTTGAAACGGGTAATCGACGACGGGCCGGTGGTCATGGAGCTGGTCAGCAGCGTATCGAGGGGAACCATTTTCCCTGACGATGACTTGACGGAAATGAATTTCAGGCTATCCGCCTGAGAGCGGTACGACGTGTCGGCCTGGACGATGACTTTGTACGACCGGCCGAACTGGGTGAAGTCATTGACCGACGAACCGCCGAAGTTAGCCTGCAAGGCCGTGAAGACGTCAGACAGTTCGATGCCCAGGTTCTTGATCTTTTCACGGTCTACCGTATAGGCGACGCTCGGCGTATTGGTGGCATAGCTCGTGCGGACACCGGACAATTCCGGCCGCTGCGAGCAGGCGGCAACGACCTGGTTGGCTGCGTTACCCAGTTCCGTATCGGACAGGCCCGTATTATCCATGAGCTGCATGGTCCAGCCGCCTTCCTGGCCCATGCCGGGCAGGGATGCCGGATTGAAAGCCGCTACGCGGGCTTCGGGATGCTGGGGGACGACAGTCTTATTGAACTTGGCGATGATTGATTCAGCACTGAGGTCGCTCGATGTGCGGTCATCCCAATTTTCCAAAGCCACATAGAGGTTGCCGGAATTCGATGTAGAGCCGCCGGCGTGGGTCATGACGTCTTTGACGCCGGGAATCTTGCGTGTCTCTTCCGCTGCTGCGTCGACAGTTTTGATGGTCTGGTTCAGAGAAGTCCCTTCAGGCATGGTGATGCTGGCCATGAAGTACCCCTGGTCTTCATCGGGGACGAACGTCGACGGCAGGACCTTGTAGCAGATGCCCATGAGGCCTGTGACCAGGATGAGGAAGACGGCGGCATATTTCAGATGATGGATCATCCAGCCGACTTTCCCGGTCTAGCGGTCCTTGAAATGGTCGAAAGTCCGGTTGAATCCGCGGAAGAAAGCACCCAGCGGTCCGGCCTGGATGGCCTTATCATCGGGCTTCAGGAGAATGCCACATAAGGCCGGCGTCAAGGTCAGGGCGACGAAGGCTGAGATGACGACGGAAATGGTGATGGTCACGGCGAACTGTTTGTAGAGAACGCCCGTGACGCCGCCGATGAAGGCGACGGGAATGAAAATCGAGGCCAAGACGGCGGTCGTGGCGATAATCGGCCCTTGGACTTCCTTCATGGCCGCTTCCGTCGCGTCCTTGGCCGACAGTTTATCCTTGGACATATGCTCTTCGACGTTTTCGATGACGACGATGGCATCATCGACGACCAGGCCGATGGCCAGGACCATGGCGAAGAGGGTCAGGGTGTTGATGGTGAAATCGAGGACTTTAAAGGACGCAAAAGTCCCGACGATAGAAACCGGTACGGCCAGGACCGGGATGAGCGTCGTCCGCCATTTCTGCAGGAAGATGAAGACGACGAGGATGACCAGGAGCAGCGATTCGACGAACGTGTCTTTGACTTCGTTGATAGACGCGTTGATGAAATTCGTATTGTCCATGACAATGGTATAATCCAGGTCTGGCGGGAAGGTTTCCTTGGCCTGTTCCAGGACCTTCTTGACTTCCGTAATCGTGTCCAGGGCATTGGCGTCGCTGGAAAGCTGGATGCCGAAGCCGATGCCGTTCTTATTATTGATTTTGGAGTTGCTGCTTTCGTTCTGCGTCCCCGTCTGGATATTGGCGACATCCTTGAGGTAGACGAACTGGCCGTTCGAGGCCGATTTCAAAATGATGTTGCCGAACTGTTCCGGTGTCGACAGCTGGCCTTCGACTTTGGCGCTGTACTGTTTTTCCTGTGTCGCCGGTGCCGGCAGGCTGCCGATGGTCCCGGCCGGTGCCGACTGGTTCTGTTCCTTGATGGCTGAAATGACGTCGGAGACAGTCAGGCCGCGTTCGGCCAGTTTTTCCGGATTGAGCCAGACGCGCATGGCATAGCTGGACCCAAAGGTATTGACGTTGCCGACACCATCGATGCGCTGGATTTTATCGAGCAGGTAAATGTCGGCATAATTTTTGAGGAACGCCTGGTTATACGTGCCGTTCGGCGAATAGATATTGGCCATGAGGACCATGTCGCCAGACGAACGGCGGACCGTCAGGCCCTGGGTCTGTACGTCGCTGGGCAGGCTGTTCTTGGCCAGGTTGGCATCGTTCTGGACGTTGATGGCATCCGTATTGCCGTCACTGTCCAGGCTGAAGACGACGGACAGGCTGTACGAGCCGTCGTTGCTCGACGTCGAGGACATATAGGACATATCGTCGACGCCTTTGAGCTGGTCTTCGATGACCTGGGCGACAGTCTGATTGACGATAGTCGCATTGGCCCCGGTGTAGGTCGTGCTCAGATTGACCGTCGGCGGCGAAATCTGCGGATACTGGGCAATCGGCAGGGACAGGAGGGACAGGGTCCCCAGGATGACGATGATGATAGAAATGACGATGGCGAAAATCGGCCGTCGGATGAAGAAACTAGACATGACGCGCCTCCTTATTTAGCCGTAAGCGATACGGAAGTAGTCGAAGCCGACGAATCCGATGCTGTCATCGATAAGCCCAGTTCGTCAGCTGTCGTCATAGTGAC
This sequence comes from uncultured Megasphaera sp., assembly GCA_902464195.1. Lineage (GTDB taxonomy): Bacteria > Bacillota > Negativicutes > Veillonellales > Megasphaeraceae > Megasphaera. The sequence goes on along the minus strand of CABQJB010000006.1, from coordinate 10,262 downwards.
GTCCAGGTCCTGGCCTTCTTTCAAATTGCTCAGGCCTTCGACGACGACGACATCGTCCTTATCGAGGCCGCTCTTGACGATATAGTAGCTGCCGACCTGGTCGCCTAAGGTGACGACGCGGGCGACGGACTTATTATCGGACCCGACGACGATGACGAAGGACTGGTCCAGGACCTGCTGGACCGCACGCTGAGGCACGAGGATGGCATCCTTCAAAGGCCGGCCTTCCATAGTGACACGGGCGAACATCCCCGGCAGGAGGACGCCATCGGCATTATTGAAGAGCGCCTTGACCGTAATCGTACCAGTGCTGTCCGATACTTCCCGGTCGAACTGGTACGATGTCGAGATTTCATCGTATTTCTTGCCGTTGCTCAAAGTCAGGGTGGCTGTCGGCGGCGTAGGGTCTTCCGGCTCATTATCATTGGCCATGCGGAAGTTCAAGAATTCATTTTCACTGATCGAGAACTGGACATAAATAGGGTTGATCGAACCGACCGATACCAGGGCCGTGTTACCTGCTGTGACATAAGTCCCGCTGGGAACGTCGTCAACAGAGAGCTTGCCGGAAATAGGCGCCCTGATGATGGTGTCGTCTAAGTTTTCCTGGGCCTTCTGCAAGAGGGCATTGGCATCGTCGTAACTCGACTGATTGCTGTCTACCGTAGCCTGCTGATTGGTCAATGTCTGTTCGGCTACGGCGCCGGAAGCTGCCAGCTGCTGATAGCGGTTCAAGTCGACAAGGGAGTTGTTGAGCGTCGTCCGGGCCTTGTCGACATTTGATTTGGCCGAGAGGACTTCCGATTCATATTGGCGGTCGTCGATTTTATACAAGGCCTGCCCCTTTTCAACGGGATCGCCAGCCGTGAAGTATTTTTCCACGATTTCCCCGGAGACGCGGGGCTTGATGGTAACGGCGTTGGTCGATTTAATCTGGCCCGAATAATCGTGGCTCACAGCCGTATCCTGTTGGAGGACTTTCATAGCCTTGACCGACACGGCGGCACTTTTGGTCTGCGTCGTACTGCCGCAACCTGCCGTCAGCAGGGACAGGGCCAGCAGTCCGGCCATCACCATAGTGAGCAGTGTTCCTTTTCCATAACGTAGCATATGCATGATTCCTTTCTCTACAACATGTTTTAAATCATACTATAAGTGTATCATGGAAAAGAAAAAGGCAACATGCCTAAATGTTAAAAATTAGGTGTCGCCTTCTTTTCGATAAGCTGCGAAATATGTACTTTTTATGGTAATTATATGTAGCTGGAAGTTGTCATGCAATTTTATTGCCATTGGCTACGAGTTTGAAGCGCAGGCCCAGGACTTCGGCTGCCCGCTTGCACATGAGCATGCGCTGGGAAAAGATTTCAAAATAATCGATCATGGAGCAAATCGATTCATCGAGCTCGATGTTCAAGGTAATGACTTTCTTATGCGTGTCGACGTGGAGCTTTGACGACAGGGCGGCATAATTGACGCGGTCGTGCTTGTCGAAGGTTTCCGGCACGGTGTTGCGGACGCGGTCCCGGCGGACGTCGCTCTTGTCGGCCAGGATCAGAGCAGCAGACAGGGGGTCAAAAGCGATGCCGCTCCGTTCATCGTGCTGGCCGATGGCCGAGATGATGGCAGCAATATCTTCCGGCGGTGCGCCCCAGTCGCGGAGAAAATGGAACGCCATGAGGGCCCCCGTATGGGCATGGTCTACGCGGTTGATACTGTTCCCCAGGTCATGCATATAACCGGCAATGCGCACAAGTTCCACCATGTGGGCGTCATAGCCGAGCTTCTTCAAAATCTTACCGGCCGTCACTGCGACTTTTGCCGTATGCTTTTGCGAATGGTCCGTATATCCCAGGGCATCGAGGACCCGGTTTCCCTGTTCCAAATAGACATTCAGCTCTTTCGCATGGGCAATATTTTCATAAGTCAATTTCTTCACTATCTATCATTCCTTTGCTATGCTAGTCTTTTTAGTATAGCAAAGGAATGTATAAATGGTGTAAATATTCTATAAAAAATAATTTGTAACCTGAAAAAAGCCGCATCGGCCTGATAAAGTAAATGGAAAAATAGCAGGATTTTCCTGTTCCGTATCGAATTAATGAATAGAGACTATTCGCAGTGAGTCAAAAGATTATGGAATAGGAGATGACTGGAATGGATGAGTATGAAAAGCTTAAAGGCCTCTATGAGCATATGATGGCCATTCGACAGGACAGCTGGCAGCATATCCAGGAGTTATGTGCGGCCCTGGATGATGGATTGTGGTTCCCGGAACGGCAGCAGCAAGTTATCCGGGACGATTTGCAAAGCCTGAGCCAAGCCCAGGATGCGCTATGTCAGGCAATGGCGCAGGTCCAGATTGCAACGGTCGATAAGGCCGATGAGTTATGGGAACGGATTGAAGCATGGCACCGGGAACAGGAAAACCGCGAATCCATGAAGGCGATGGTACATCAATTAAAAGGCATTTTCGACGTCGCCTACATGGGAACGGATGACACCGTAGCCAGTCAGTTCCACCAGATGCAAGACGATGTCAAAGCGCTGCTGAAGCTGTCTCTGACTTTTGACGAGCTATCGGCACAAGCTGAAAAATATATCCGCTTCCTGGAAGCCGTCCGTTTCGGCGGGCCCCTTTTAGACCGGGAACTGGCCGATTACCTGCGCAGCCAGTTCAGTGGGGATATCAGCCTGGCCTGCATCTATCATGATTTTCGCTTTACGGGCAGGCAGTCTGCGGCAGCACCTGAGGAAGCCGCCACCACAGTGACACCTGCTCCAGCTTCCACTCCGGCACTGGAACCAGCACCAGCGCCGGCCCCTGAAACAACGAATCCGGTGCCGCCTATGCCTGACGGGATGACCTTAGTGCAACAGAAGCCTCTGCGATCCAAGTTGAAAGGGGCTAAATCCTTTACGCATGACGTCCAGCAGTTCGCCGAACAGACTGAAGGGATGGCTATCTTCTGGCTCATGGCCCTCTGTTTCCATGACTTTGTCATCGAAGGGGAGGAAGCCCGGCTGTCTAGGGGCTTGCAGGAGCGGCAGAAAAGAATGGGCACCGATACTTTTGCAAACAGTCTCCAAGCCATCCGAAGCCGCTTCCTGGATTGGGGCCTGGCTGCTAAGTATCAGTGGGGGACGCAGTCTTTTTACCGGCTCACGCCAGAAACGTATGAGGTCTTGAAGCGCGACAGAGTGCGCAAATATTTCGACATTCCTTACTTTACGAGAATGACCGATTGGACCTGTTTCAGCCGTTTATATGAAATGGAACGTTTCGTCCTTCAAGTATTGGACCACAGTTCGTATGAAATGGCCTTTTTCAGGGCCCAACGTCAGGCTTTTTTTGGCTACGTGATTTTTGGGAAGTCCATGATGGACGATAATGGAACCTTTCTGCCGGCATACCTCCTCATCAGGCCGCCTTTTTCGGAAGCCGAGCTGGAGGCTGACCAGAAAAACTTCCAGTACCTGACGAAATCGACGGCTGTCAAGCTGCTGCTGACGGACTCTTTGGAAGATGCCAAGCCTTGGCTGACCCGCTTCGGAACAGAAGATATCTATATCGCCCTGACAACTCCTGATGAAAACGGGGATTACCTCTTTTCCATGAAAGGGGAACCCCTGACGGCAGACAATCTCTTTGCCGTGGCTGTGACGAAAACCGAAGTCGACATCCCCGATTGCCTGGACATCCGGGAAAAGACGCAAAAAATGCTTTTCCTCAATGACCATGTCTCGGAAGTCCCGGACCTGGATGGGCCGGATGAACCCGATGCACCAGAAGTATCGGAAGAACGGGAAGAAACAGAAAAAACAGAAGAAGCCCGGCCAGAACCGGTACCGTCAGAAGAAGCAGTGCCTGACACGACGGCTGATGCAGCCACGGCTAGGGCCAACGTAATCACGGATAGCGGCAACGCTTTGCAGTCCTTCAGCCAGCTGCTCCAGAAAGGCCATCGAGCCGAAGGAAGCTTCTGGCTCCATGCCTTGGCCAACATGGCAGACTCAGACGAAGGAGACTGGAACGATTTATGTGATGAAATCGCCTATATCCTCGGCGACCCGCTATATGATACGGCTGCTCATTCCAATGGATTCGACTTCTGGGACTCCATGATTTCCCTGTCGGGCATCGAAATGGGCCAGTCCCGGGATGTCCTGAATGCTGCCGCCATGGTCCGCGCCTTTTTCGCTCCGGCTGAACCGAAAGGCTATTTGCTGAGCAAGACGTGGAGCCGCATCAATGAAGAGCCGAATGAAGCCTTTACGGCCATTCCGGCGTTGAAACAATTTGTATCTTTATGTAAGAACTTCGCCGATACCTATGGCATGTCCCTGGTCCATGCTTTGCAGCAGCCCCTAACCGGTCGTCAGTCTCTCGATGTTGAGGCCGCCCGTCAGGCTGTATCCGAACAGTATCAGGCCCTGGTCATGGATGAACGGAAGCCGTCGCGCCATCCCCGGCTGCGTAAACTGCGCTCTCAGTTATACGGCGGCCATGGGCAGGTCATCCAATATTTTGAAGACGTCGACGCCTTCGACCTTACGGAACTCAGCGATTTTTGTAATACCTTCCTCAATACGCCCTTGACGGCGGATACGCCGATAAATCAGGTAGAAGACCGCTTAGTCAATGAAAATAAAGTAAAAGAATATTTGGATGGCGTCTGGTTCAGCATTCCCGTGGGTGAACGAAAGAACGAACGCTTCCTGGGAAAAGATGCGACACAGCAAATCAAATTGATCAAGAAATCTGTGCTCATCCTTTGCCGCTATATCCTGGCCAAACAGGCGGCACTGCAGCAACAGAGCCAACAGGTCATTTCGACGGACGTCTTGGCTCAGCACCGGCAGAACGGGCTGAATCTGCTGCAACAGGCCCAAGCGGACCTGGCCGGAAAGACCGCAGATACCGTGATGGATGACCTGGCAAAAGAAGTGCTTCATTCCTTATTGGACGATTTAACCCAACAGTTCCAGGGCTGTTCCAGTGACGAGCCTTACTATGCGCCCTTATTGAAGGCCAATGCCTTTGAACTGGATTCCGATTATCTGCCCGATTTGATGCCGGACTATGACGGGGAATACCCGCTCGTCCCGCGCCTGCAGCAGTATATCCGTATGCTCCTGACCCAGCCGGCAGCAGCCCTTTCCTGGCAGGACGCCTATCATCAGGCTGTCCATGTTTATAATTTGGGCATAGCCCGGCAAATCGCCGGCCTGGATGATGCGGTAAAGCGCGTCGGGAAGCGGGACACGGTCTTGCAGTACGGGTTGCAGTATGCCGCAGCCGATACGGAAAATTACCGGAGCGACGTCGAACTGGCGGCCAACTATGGCAAAATCATCGGCAAAGAACGGCTGGAACATTATTTTGCCGCAGCCGATAAAGGGCGGAGCCATTTCAGGCAGACCCAGAACTTTGCTTTGTATAAGGACCTGCTCCAAAGCTGCCTGGCACATATCGACGAAGAAGCGGAACCCCGCCGCCAGAGCGTGCAGCATGAACTGGACCAGTTCCGCTCCCCAATCCAGGAGGAAGACTTGCCCTGGCTGGACCCAATCCAGGCATGGCTGGACCATGGCAACTTGACCATCGTCGAAGACTATCTGCACCGCTGTGCTCACAAGAGCCTCCGTGAAATGAAGCTCATCCTAAATTATCAAGGCGATTTCGGCCTGAAGACGTTCAATCAATTCCTGGAACAGTATCAGGCTGAATACGACTTGTGTAATCGGAACAAAAAGCTGTCTTTGAAAAATATTTACGACCAAAAACCGGGGATTCACAATAAACGGCTCCATGACCGCCTGAACCGCAAGGAAAAGGATGGCCTCGATTTCGTCGAAGCCTGGTCGGCCGAATCCAGCGCTTCCGGGAAATCGATGCAGCCCTTGTTGGAAGGCTTGGGGTATGGGAACATCGCCGATATCCAGGTCAGCAAGGCCGAAAAGAATTGTACCTGCTACAACGTGCGCTTTGAAAAGAAGGTGCCCCAATTCCGTCATCCCTTTGCCGTCTTTGGCAGCGGTGCCTATTACAATGGATTGGACGTCGTCCTTTTCCGGGGGAATCACACACCACAAAGCATTGTCAATGAAATTTCCCAGCTCAGCTTAACGAAAGAAAAGGGAACCCTCTTTTTCCTGGATTCGGCCTTGACTCTTTCGGAACGGCGCGAATTGGCCAAACTCATGAAAACTAATCTGGATATGCAGAACGTCCTGGTCCTGGACCGGGTCCTGGCCCTGTATCTGACGCATTTTGAAAAGAACGACCGCAACGATAAAATGCTGGCCCTGGCCCTGCCCTTTGCCTACGTCCAGCCCTTCATCAGTGAAGCCCGGGTACCGCCGGAAATGTTCATCGGCCGGGCCGCTGAACTGGCAGCCATCCAGGACATGGCGGGTCCGGTCTTCGTCTATGGCGGCCGGCAGCTGGGCAAGAGTGCTCTCCTGCGGCAGACACGCTACTTGGTCCATCATCCGGAACAGGGAAGTTATGCCATTTATCTCGACATCAAGACAAAGGCCTGTGACGCTGTCTTGCGCGATACGTGCGATGAACTCAAACGGGCCGGTATCTTGAATAAACACGTCCGCACCTGGGATGAACTAGGTCGGGAAATGAAAGACTTATTGACTCAGGGAAAGAAAAAAATCGACAAGCTCATGATCCTCTATGATGAATCAGACCATTTCCTCGTCGATGCCGCGAAGAATCAGAACCGTCCTATCGAAGTGCTGAAGGACCTCCGTGACTACGTGCCGGGCCACTTTAAATTCATCTTCGCCGGCCTGCATAACGTCATCCGCTTCGACCGGAAGCAGCTAGGCGATAATACCGTCTTCGCCCAACTCGACCACCTGGTCGTCAAGCCCTTTGGCTACTTGGAAGCCAACGAACTCCTCCTCAAGCCTCTCAGTTATCTGGGCTTTGAAGTCCGTAACCAGGATATCATCAGTACCATCCTGGCCCAGACCAATTACTTCCCAGGCCTGATCCAGTATTATGGCAAGAACCTCGTCGAAAGCGTCCGCAGCCAATATAAGAGCCAGCTTTTCAACGACTGTAATACGCCGCCGTATCCCTTGGACGAAAGCTACTTGAAAGATTTGCTGAAAGACGAAAAATTCCGTCATAAAATCGATGACATGTTCATGATTACCTTGGAATTGGATAAGGACAATTACTATGCCATCATCGCCCTCGTCGTCGCCTATCAGTACCAGTATGAACAGCAGCGGGTCGTGCCGGTCACTATCGACACCATTCGGGACGTGTGCAGCACGTATGAAGTCCATAAGGTAGCCGACATGCGGGATGAACAGGTTCAGGCCTTAATCGACGAAATGGTCGACCTGAACATTCTCCATCGAGAAGAAGGAGGGGGCTATGTCTTCAATCGCTACAATTTCTACATGATGATGGGCGATTGGGACGATATCGAAAGGAAGCTGAGAGAATATGGAGAATCGTGAATGGAATGAAGGAGCCGGGGATATCTGGTGGCGTGAAGTCGCTGGGCCGCATAAGTATATCAAGAAAATGGCCAGGGCTATCCTGGACCGGCAGTGCCTGGTCATCGATGCTGATTTAGACGATGATGTTTTCCGGGAAACCCTGAAAGACCGCATCTCCAGCTATGATTGTGATTGCCATTACGTGCGCATTGCCGCCGATGATTTCACCGACCTCAATACGTTCACGGCCTTCATTGCCCAAAAGTATGCGCCCCAGTTCCGCTTCGACCCCTTAGATGAAACGCCGCTGATCAGCCTCATCCATCAGCCCTGGCTGCAGCATTACGTCTTTTTTGTCGATTCCCTTTCCGGCAGCTGTCCCTGGCTGGAACAGGCCGCCGCAGCGGTAGGCAGCCTGGCCGGACGGGAAGGGAGTGCCTGGGTTTTCCGGGCCCCTTCATCAGTTATCGCCTCATGGGATAAGATGACCGGCGTATACGTTCTGGATCAGCAGCATTACCTTTATCACTATGACATCCAATATTTCGCCATGACCTGTCTGCAGGACACGGCGTTGAATCTTTATCAGCGCTACTATACAGCCGACATTATTGCCAAAATTGCCGGCACCGACGGCTGCCTTTGCCTGGCCCTGGCCCGGCAGGAACTATATAGCCGTCCGGAAACGGTCATCCAGGAACAACAGTTGTCCGTTGACTTGCGCCCACTCCTCTTAGAGACACAAATGCAGCACATCCTGCCCATCCTTGAAGACGTCCGCCGTTACCTGGTCCAGAAATACGAAACGATGATAGAGCAGATTCTGCCCCAGAAAGACGAATACGGGAAGGAACTGGAACGTCCTACGGACCTGGAACTCCGCCACCTGCAGCACTACCTGCGGGGACAGGGCCTCTTCTTCCAAGAAAAAGACGACGATTGGTTCCAATGCGCCTACCAGGCACGGAACGACATCTCCCATCTTCAGGTGCTGCCGATAGACCAGCTGGATAAGTTATTTTACATTCAGCAAAAAATCCATTGAAGACAGTTCATTCAAGCATAAAAAAAGTCGCCAGTTCGTGTTAGATTCCGTTAAGAATCACACGAGCTGGCGACCTCTTCTTGAAGTTCATATAAAAAAATGATAAACTTATTTTTATGAGATAGTTCGATGTATTCGGTTTTCCTCGCGAAAGCGGGGTGATCGGCATGAGTGTATACGAAGCATTATCATTAATGATAGCTTTTGCTACGCTTATTGTGCTGGTTATTTCAGCTAATAAGAAATAAATTTATGAACTGAAAAAAACCGCATACCTTGTGGTACACGGCCTTCTTCAATCAAACAACTCAGAGGAGAGCCGATGTGCTGCCATCGGACTATCTCTGTTTTTATTGTACCATATCGGCAAAATAAAGCAAATGGAAACTATGTTCGCTGAAGAGACTCTCGTTTCGTCGAACATAGTTTCTTTATTTGCAAAAAATCCGCCTGATTTTCATAAATGGCCTTGTGAGGCGTTTTTTATCATCTTATGAGTAATTACATGGGGAACTTGTTTTATTTTCCTTAAATCGGCAAATTCAGCAGGAACGTTTGTTGCATCTTGTCTTTTCTCATAGTACAATAGTAAACAAAGGAGGTGCCGCATATGTATTTACGAAAACGAGGCAAGAAATGGTATTATACGATTGAAGTCCCGACGGAAGATGGTCAGAGACGGCAGCGGGTGGAACGCGTCGGCGGTACTTCGTATGCCCAGGCGGCGAAAGCTTATCGTCAGGCCATGAAAGCCCTGGATGAAGACGAGGAGCTGCCGGAGAAGCCGGAAGTCAAGGTCATGGCTTTTTTGCGGGACTGGCTGGAAAAGGATGTGCGCATCAATTTAGGACCTAATACGTATGATTCTTATTCCGGTATCATCAAATGGCATATTGGCGCCCGTTTCGGCAATTATGCCCTGGATGCGCTGACGACGGCAGAAATCCAGGACTGGATCAACAGCCTGAAAGAGGACGGTTATTCCCGGTCGACGGTCAAGTCTATTTTCACGGTCTTCAATGACGCCATGCGCTGGGCCGTCTCCAACCGCCAGTATATCGAAGTCAACCCCATGGCCAACGTCAAGATGCCGAAGTTCGAGGTGCCCCGGAAGAAGCCGGTTATCTTTTCGCATCAGCAGATACAGATTATTTTCCATGCCTTCCCGGTAGGGCATAAATATTACGCGCCGTGCATGATTGCCTATTGTACGGGCCTGCGCGTCGGCGAATGCCTGGCCCTGCAATGGTCCCATATCGACATGGAAAACCGCACGCTTTCCGTGGTCAGTACCTTGTATGACAAAAAGGGCGTGCCCGTCTGCAAGGCGACGCCGAAGACGAAGTCATCTGTCCGGACGATTCCCTTTAATGAAACCTTATACAAGGCCCTACTCCGTCATAAGGCCCAGCAGGCCAAGAACCATCGTCTTTACGGCGACGACTACGTCGAAAGCGATTTCGTCTGTACTCGTGAAGACGGGCGTCCTATGAACAGTAATGACATGCGGTATTTCAATATGTGGTGCAAAAAGGAATTCGGTGGCGGCAGCTTCCATTCCTTCCGTCACACCCACGCGACGATGATGCTGGAAAACAATATCGAACTTGACTACGTTTCCAAGCGGCTAGGCCATTCTACCATTGCCACGACGGCGAACATTTACGATACGATTACGGATAAACGCAATCGGGAAGCCATGAAGAAACTCGATTCGATTTTGTGAAATCATGGCGGCAAACAC